>JANWYV010000046.1 GCA_025055075.1 Blastocatellia bacterium | reverse complement strand
GCAGCGTGCCCCGCAAGCCCCGCCCAGCTACGATCTTCAACCCCGCCGGGAGAGTATCCGTGGCCGAATCCAAAATCGCATTCGTCCCGCTCAACGTCCCGCTCACCAGCAACGTGTCATTTGCCGCCGCCGCCGCCACCGCCGCCGACAAGCTCGGATACGACTGCCGCAGCCGCGGATTCAATACCTGCCCTGTCACTTGCGTGTACACCAACGCGGGCACAAGCAACGATCCCGCTACGCTTGCCGTAAGCGCTAGCTTTACGATTCGTCGTCGCTTCATCATACTCCATCACCTCCGTGCGTATTGCTTCTTGCCGTACCAGCAATGTCTTCGGCGTACATCCGAATGCTACCACAGTTGCAACACGATAATAGAAGCATGCGGCGATGTCAAGGAAATGTTTTCCCCCATCCGTGGGGCGAACGGCTCACGCGAGGAGAAAGGAGCGCGCCCTTCCTCATCGAGCGTGGGGTCGCCGACGATCGCGCCACGCTTCGGGACGAGTTGGAAGCGAACGCTCATCGAAGTACGGCCGTATCGAGTCCGCCCAAATGCGATCCGAAGTCGGCTGTGAGCGAACGCAGCGAGCGCCGTCAAGCTTCTTCGCGCGAAGAGCGAGCCTGGTGAGCGATCCGTCTTTGGGCGGAGCCGAAAGCGGACTTTGGATGAATCCGACTCGATCTCTCCCAAACTCGCGCGGCGAAGATGCCCGACCGAAAGATGGTCTCGATCTCCGCATAAGCTCCCCTGAGCGGACTGGAGCGCTTCGTTGAAAACGCTCGCTCGATGGGCGGCGATCGAGACGGCGTTCGCTGCCGATTCACTCGCGACGGCGCGATCGCGCGCAAGGCGACGAACCCGCGCGCTGGAAATCTTGCAGCAAGATCCCCCCCTCTTCCCCAAACTGACGTCCCCGCCTACAATAGGTCCCATGATGAGTGCGAAACAGAGCTTGAAGGTACGGATCTCGCGCCATGCGGCCCAGCGGTTGGCCCAGCGCGGGATCTCGCTCGGAGATGTGCATCTGGTGCTGCGGCTGGGGCGTCGGCTCCACCGCACCGGGGTGATCTTCTACTTCTTCGGGCGACGCCAGATTCCACGCGGGCTAGAGCGGGAATTGGAGCGATTAGAGGGGACGACGCTCATTGTGGCCGATGGTCGTTTGATCACCGCCTATCGCAACAAGCGCGCCATCGCCGAGATCAAGAAGAAGCCCAAGCGCCGCGCGAAGCGCCCGTTCATCTTCGAAGTGCCCCTCGTCCTCGAGGACACTTTTGAGAAACGCTGCGCCTGAAGCCGTAGCCTGAATCACCGGTGCGAGGGCCTCGGTCAGGTCCTCGCGCCGGCTCCCAAATGAGCCAAATGAGCGATGACTTCCCTGTATCTCATGGAGCAAGGCCTCCTCGTCCGGCAGAACGGCGAACGCTTGATCCTCTACCGCGACAATGCGGCGATCGCGGAAGTCCCCTTGATGAAGATCGAGCGCGTGATCGTCTTCGGTCACGTCCATTTGACGACGGGCGCGCTCACGGCGCTGCTGCGTCATGGGATTGACACGACGTTCCTCTCTTGGCACGGGCGTCTCAAAGGTCGCTTGGTCGCCTTAGAGTCGAAGAACATCCCGCTGCGATGGAAGCAATACGAGCGCGCTCACGATGAAGCCTTCGCTAGCGAACTGGCTCGTCGGATCGTCCGCGCGAAGGTTCAATCCTCCATGCGCGTGCTCTCGCGCTATCAACGGAACCATCCCGAATGGTCGGCGCAGGAGGCGATCAATCAGCTCCAGCGCACGCTGCAGACCCTCGAAGAGCCGCAGTCCCTATCGAGCCTTCGTGGTCTCGAAGGACAAGCGGCCGCAGCTTACTTTCAAGCCTACGGGAGCATGTTCCGGCGCGAGCTACGATTCCGCAAGCGTTCGCGTCGTCCTCCCCGAGATCCCGTCAATGCTGCCCTCTCGCTCGGCTATTCGTTGCTGTTCAACGAAGCCTTGGCCGTCGTCTCTTCGGTCGGCTTCGATCCCTATCTCGGGTTCTTCCACGCTCCCGAATACGGCCGTTGCAGCCTCGCCCTCGACCTCATGGAGGAATTCCGCGCCGCCATTGTGGACCGGCTCGTGTTGACGCTCTTCAATACCGAGGTCCTGGACGCCGCGGATTTCACGACCTCCGAGAACGCCGGAGTGTGGTTCTCGCCCGAAGCGAAAAAACGCTTCCTTCGCGAATACGAGGAGACGATGAAACGCGCCTTCATCTCTCGACACACGGGACATCGGACGAGCTTCCGTCGGCTCTTACTCACGCAGGCCGAGCTTTTGGCGCAAGCTGTCCTCAATGGCGCGGAGTACGTGCCGTATATCGCCGAACCCTGACCATGCCCATCAAGCGCGTCATGTTCTACATCATCAGCTACGACATCAGCGACGACAAACGACGAACCCAGGTCTCCGAGATCCTCAAGGACTTCGGCACGCGGGTTCAATATAGCGTCTTCGAGTGTCTCCTGACCGAGGATCAATTCCTCGTGCTCTTGCGACGCTTGCGATCCCATATTGATCCGGCGACCGATAGCTTGCGGTGTTATCGGCTGTGTCAGGGATGCGTGGACGAAATCATCGTCGAAGGTCGGGGCGATGTCACGCGCGAGGAGGACGTCTACATCTGGTGAAGCTTTGAAAAACTCCCCGTTGACTTTTCAGCCGACTTGGGGTAAAAAAAGGCCATGCCTGAAGACCGGCCTGCTGTTTGGCAACCTGCAAGGGCCCTGGATCAGGGGCAGGAGCCGAAGAGAGGGGGGTAACGGGGGTTATCACTGAGAGGCTAAACCGAGCGATTTCAGTCCCTTATCCGGAAAAAAGCCTTTTCCGAAGGGATCTCTCCGAGGCCCTGTGACAGGGGGGGGTAACCGGGGTTATCACTTTCGGCCTGCTAACCCCTTGAGCCATTGAGACTAAAACCCCACGCTCTCGGAAACCAGGACTCGCTTCAAAGAGGATTGCGACCGAGCCCCAACAAGACCTCCCTCACCTCCCCTTCCGGGACTCGGAAACCAGGACTCGCTTCAAAGAGGATTGCGACAACCCCCTACGAGAACACTCGCGCCAAAGCCCGAGCGAGGGCCTCGGAAACCAGGACTCGCTTCAAAGAGGATTGCGACTACGGCGCCCGCGGACCATCACCATACTGCACAACGATCAACTCGGAAACCAGGACTCGCTTCAAAGAGGATTGCGACTGGCCGCAGATTCCACGGATGTGGCTACGGATTGCGCAGCTCGGAAGCCAGGACTCGCTTCAAAGAGGAGTGCGACTGATCTGTGAAATCTGTGGCCGATGTGTCCGAGAAACCTCATCCTCGGAAACTGGGACTCGCTTCAAAAAGGATTGCGCGTGAAGGGGGAGGCTTGGCGAAGTCTTCCTGAGGATGTCCCTAGTGGGTGGGGAGTGGACTTGTTCACCGAGGTCGTTTTGTGGGATTTAGCTTGAGCATGATGGGCGATGGGGGAGAAGACGGGGAGGGCGGCAAGCGGCTGGCGAGAGACCATTGAAGGCGAGGGACCGACAAGGTCATGAACGATGGCCTCAGGTTGATGAAGATTAGCGGGGTCCGTGGCATATTCCAGTTCGGCCTTTATTGGCGAATACTGGCCTTGGTGGGCATCACATGACGAGAAGCTCTTCTCGGGCATCCGGCGCTTGCCGTGGGAAGATACTTTTTCTCGGCCGCTATAGGGCCTCTTGCCATTTCCGTCCTTGTTGATCTTGCATAGGGTCTTGGGACGATCATCGTTTCCGGCCAGGGTTGATGCTGTTTATGTGGGCATCGGTTTGGCGTTTGCGTTGGCGATGCTGATCGTCCGAGGCGCGACCAGGATTGGCTCCTTTTCTCCGCGCGGCGAGAGAGGCGTTGGAACCGCTCGTGAATAGATTTTGAGGCCGCGAACGCCGTCCAACTGGGTTTCGACCTCGTTCGGGATGTCTTGCCGGTCATGGGCATGGTGTTTCTGGGCGCGTCCATGTTACGGAATCCGCCTTTCGAGCGCGCTTTGGGGATCGGCAGCATTCTGATCGCGCTGGCCATGCTCGTATTCAACCTCGCGACGGCGCCTGTTCCCCCGGCTGAGCTTGTGGATTTGGGGGCATTGGCTGGGCTTTGGTTCCTCATTGTCAGCATCCAGCTTTGGCGTTGCGCACGGACGAGGAAGGTGGCTTGGAGGAAGGTGGCTTGAAGTAGGATCACCGGCGCGCGAAGAGGATGCACTGAGGATGTGCGAGCGTGCCGAGAGGTTTTCTCCATGCTATGGGACCGCGAGCGTCCCGGCCTCGCTTGAGTGTCGGCGATCCCGGTAGCGGTGACTAAGGAGCGCTCGGCAAAAGCTGCTCGGCGAATCGGAGACTCGCTGCAAAGAGGATTGCCCGCTCTTGTGCACCGCGAGCGGCGAGTTCTGTCTCGCCTTCGGAAATCGGGATGCGCGTTGGGGCAAATCGTCGGGAAATTCCTTGATCGGCGAGCGGGCGGGTGGGTATGATCTTCAAGGTATGCGACTTGTGGAAGCGATCAAAGTAGCGCTGGATGCCATTTGGGCGCACAAGCTGCGGAGTTTCTTGACGCTTTTGGGGGTCATCATTGGCGTGATGACGGTCATCCTCGTCGTCATGGCCGTCGAGGGATTCAACGCGTACTTCAACGATCGGATCGCGGATTTGGGCGCCAATGCGTTTGCCGTGCGCAAATTCGGGTTCGTCACCAGTTGGGAGGACTTCATCAAGCAGAACAAGCGGAACAAGGACATCACCTTCGACGACCTGCGGGCCATTTTGGAGAATCCGCGGCGGCGGTATGTGCGAGATGCGGCGGCTGAAGTAGCGACGGTCGGGCAGGTCAAATACGGGGCGCAGACGCTGCAAGACGTGCGCATTCAAGGGGTCTCGTTCAACATGGGGGAGATTGACCGATTGGAGATCGCCGAGGGCCGATACATCAGTCGGGAGGAGGAGGAGCGGAGTCGAGCCGTTTGCGTCGTTGGGGCGGATATTGTCAAGGAGTTCTTCCCGGGAGTGGATCCGCTGGGGCGGGAGATTCGGATCGCCGGACTCCCGTTTCGCATCGTGGGCGTCGCGGAGGAACAGGGGACGATCTTCGGGCAGCCGCAAGATAACTTCGTCATCATCCCGATCTCCACGTTTCGCAAAGTCTTCAGTACGCGCCGTTCCATCGGTATTCGCGTGGCCGCCACCAGCGCCGATGACATCAATCGAGCGGTGGACGAAGTGCGCATGGTGCTGCGCGCGCGTCGCCATCTGAAGTACGAGGAGGAGGACAATTTCGGGATCATCACAGCGGAAGCCATCAATAGCTTTCGCGAGAAGATGCTCGGCACGATTCAGATGGCGACGATCGGGTTGGCCTCGATCGCGCTCGTCGTCGGTGGGATCGTCATCATGAACATCATGCTCGTGTCGGTGACCGAGCGCACGCGGGAGATTGGGATTCGGAAATCGGTCGGGGCGCGCCGGCGAGACATCCTTTTGCAATTCCTCTCGGAATCGGTCACGCTGGCCCTGATTGGAGGGGCGATTGGGATTCTCCTGGCGTATGGGTTGGGGAGATTGGCGGCGGCCGTCTTCGAGATTCGGATGGAGCTGCCCGTGGATTGGACATTGCTGGCGGTGGCGATCGCTGGGAGCGTTGGCTTGATCTCGGGCGTCTATCCGGCTTATAAGGCGGCGCGCTTAGATCCGGTCGAAGCGTTGAGGGCGGAATGACGCGATACGAATTGCACGAGAGCTTCAAGATGGCCATAGCGACGCTGCGGGCGCACAAGCTGCGCTCGTCGCTGACGATCCTGGGAGTCGTCATCGGCGTGACGACGGTGATGGTGATCGCCGCCTTCATCGCGGGCATTCGGATGCAGTTCGAGGAGCTGATTGATAGTTTTGGCACGCGCACGCTCTTCATCTTTCGCTTCGAGCCGGGGATTCGCCTTGGGCGCGTCAGTCCGGAAGAGCGACAGCGGCCGCCCCTCACCTATGAGGATGCGATAGCCATTGCCGAGAATTGTCCTTCGGTCGAGATCGCCGTACCCCTGATCTGGCCACCGCCGATGAATCGGCCACCGGTGCGCTATCGGGATCAGGAGCTGTACACGGTCGAGATCAATGGGACGCTGCCGCAATTAGAGCGCATCGCCACGATTCACATCGCGCAAGGCCGATTTTTCACCGACTGGGAGAACGCGCACCGGCAACCCGTGGCGGTCATCGGCTCTGCCATCGCGGACAAATTCTTCCCGCACATGAATCCGATCGGGAAGACGATTCAGATCGGGGGCAGGGAATTCACCGTCATCGGCGTTTTGGAGAAGCGGGAGAACATCTTCACCAGCGGCGATTCCGGGGAGAACAACCGCATCTACGTCCCCTACGAGACGCTGAAGAAGATGTACCCGCAGCTCGAAGACCATCTCATCATGGCGCAAGCGGCGCCGGGGCGCATGGAGCAAGCCATTGATGAGATCACGGAGCTGCTGCGGCGGCGGCGCAAAGTCCCCTATGACCAGCCCAACAATTTTGGCATCTCCACGCCCGATGTCATTCGCCGGCAGTTCGATCAGATCACCTTCGCCATCGTCGTCTTGATGTTCGCCATCTCGAGCGTGGGATTGCTCGTCGGGGGCATCGGCGTCATGAACATCATGCTCGTGTCGGTGACTGAGCGCACGCGCGAGATCGGGATTCGCAAAGCCATTGGGGCGCGTCGTCGGGACATCGCCTGGCAATTCTTAATCGAGGCGATGGTGTTGACCGGAATCGGCGGCGTCCTGGGGATCCTCGTGGGATGGGGATTGAGCGAGATCGTGCGCGCGTTCCTTCCGACGACCATGCCGATTTGGGCGCCGATAGCCGGGCTCACGGTCTCTATCGGCGTCGGGCTCTTCTTCGGCCTCTGGCCCGCCATGAAAGCCGCGCGCTTAGATCCGGTCGAGGCCTTGCGGTACGAATGATCCCGCTTTACGGCTCCTCGCTCAGTTCTCCTTTCGCTCCGTGAGCGTGAATGTCGCGGTGGGCTCGATCGTTCGCTGAGCCACGTGATCGGTGATGCGAACTTTCAAGGTGTAGGTCCCTGCCGGGAGCGTCTCCGTCGAGAGTGCGCGGGCCAGCACGATCTGTTGCGTCGTGAAGCGCGTGAGGCCGTTCTGTCCGTCCTCTTTGAAACGCATCACTTCGCGGCCATCGCGCAAGAGGATGTACTCGACGTCCACCGCCGGTCGCAAGGTCGTTTGATCCACGCCGGGATTGTAGATCTGGAGATAGATGCCGACGGGATCGCCGTGACGGAAGATGGTGTTCACGTTCGGCCGCACCTTCAGGTTCCCCAAGACGAAGGGACCAGCGGCCACGCGTCCGTGCAACGGCTCGATGCGTTCGGCGAGGATGAGCGAGCTGGTCGAGAGCTGTCCTTCAGCGTATTTCGGCACTTGAATGCCGTGATGCACGACGCCCGTCCGTCCGCTGTTGACGTCTCGAATGACGAGATCAATGACATAGTGGCCGGGCGGGAGGGTCACCTGCCGCTGGTAGATGGACTTCTGCTTCACCCCGATATCGAACACATCGTCCGTGTAGCGCTGCGTGACGACGTCCTCGAAGATCTGCGGACGACGGCCCGTCACCGGACGGATGCGCCCGTGGATATTGACGGTGGCGACGTTATACCCCCCTTCGTTTTTGAAGCTCAGGTCTTGGTTCTCCATGAGGACGGTGATGAGGGTGAGGATGGAGCTATCGGTGATGCGCACGAAATCCACGCGCATCTGGAAGGGCAGCACGTCGAATTCGACTTCGAGCTTGGCATCGGCCAATGTCGCCAGATCATTGAACTTGACCCGAGGCGGGCGCTGCAGATTGGCCAGCAGTTGCAAGCGCTCGAACGGCTGATCTTGCACGCGTTGATGCATGAGCGGATAGCGTTCCCGATTCCCGGGAGAGAAGAAGGGACGATCGGCCTTGGAGGCGAGCCCCAATTGCTCGGCCAGGGTCAATCCGGCGCCGGGGACGAAGAGCAACGCGTCTTTCTCATCCGGGCTTCGAGCGATGCGATACTCGCCCGTCATCGTGGGGTCTACGAACTCGATCTCGATTCCGCTGCCCACGCCCTCGATGTAGCGATAGAACCAGATCTCGAAGGGATAAGTGCTCGTCGTCCCACCTCCTTCCCAGATCGGACGATCATACGTTCCACCGGCCGGATGGCTCTCGATGCTGTCGGGGGGGCCGAACATGATATAGATGCGCCCGCGATCGGTCTTCCACCCCGGGATGCCTGACGAGAAGCGCTCATTGGCATAGGCGATGCGCCGATAATGCTCCTCGCGATATTCGTTCTCCTCGGTATCGGGATTGGGATCGCGCCGGAGCCAGAATTGCTCGATGAACTGCTCCCGCTCCTCATCGGTCTCCAGCTTCAAGAAAGCGGCGCGCTCCTCCTCGGTGATGATCCAGCGCACGTCCTCTTCGAGCCACTTCTTGTAGACTTCGCTCAACTCCGTTCTCCGCTTCCTCTGTCGCTCCTTGTCGTCTTTTTTCTTTTTCTCCTGCTTCTCCTGACTCTGCAGCCGCGGCTTTGCTTCTGGAGCCGAAAAGCCCACGAGTCCTCCAAGAAGCGAGAGCAGAAGCAGGAGCGCCAGCCAAGTGGCTCCCAGAGGCCCTCGCGCCATTCGGACGAGGGAACGCATATACTGCGATCGGCGGGAATAGTGAGATCGCCATATGCCGTGCTTGCCGTTCATCGCTCGCCTCCTGGCCGTGTGATCGTCCGTCGCCTAAGTATAGATGAAGCCGTTCAGTCCTTTCAAGACGAGCGTCGCGCAGGGGCGCGGCTGACGATCCACGCGATGCCGATCGAGAAGAAATAGAGGATGATCATGGGCAGGGCGAAGACCATGAGATTCGCAATATCGCCCGTCGGGGAGATGATGGCCGCCAGGACGAAGATGCCCATCAGGGCGTAACGCCACGGGCGCAGCAACGTCTGCGGAGTGATCACGCCCATGCGCGCCAAGAAGAGGGTGATCGTCGGGATTTGGAAGACGGCGCCCAGACCAAGCATGATGACAAGGATCAGGTCGAAATAATCGCTGGCGCGCAAGAGGGGGCGGAATTCGCTCCCCAATTGGAGCAACCAATCGGCCACGCGCGGGAAGGCGATGTAGTAACCGAAGGCCGCGCCGAGCACGAAGAAGGCCGAGCCCATGATGAGGAAGGGGAGCACGTATCGCCGTTCATGCCGATAGAGGCCTGGCGAGACGAACGCCCAGAGTTGATAGAGCAAAAATGGCATGGCTAGAAAGAGCGCGGCGTAGAAGGAGACGCGGATGTAGAGGCTGAAGGCCTCCTGCACTGTGGTGATGATCAGCTTCTCGCCGGTCGGATTCGCGGCCCGTGGATTGGGTAATCGCGTGCCGGCGGGGATCAAGCCTTGATCGGTCATCCAGGGCTCGGCCAACACGATCGCCAGGCCCTCGCCCTGCTTCTCGACGCGCGCGGGAACGGGCGTGCCCGCTGAGATGACGCGCCTGCCGATGCGCACTTCTTCCGGGAGCGAATATTGGAAGCGATCTCCAGGGCGCCATTCGTACGGCTGCGGTTCCAAGGCCGTGCGAACGCCCGCAGCTTCCGCACGCGCGAGGGCTTCTCGCACGGGCACTTCCAGGAATTGAAAGATCGGCTCGCGGAAGAACCAACAGCCGATGAGCAGAATGAGAATGGCCAACGCGCATCGGAGCAGTCGCTGCCGCAGCTCCTCCAGGTGCTCCAGCAGCGACATCTCCGTCCCGGCCAGCTCGTCCTCGACCTTTGGCTCCAGGTCTTCGGTCTTAAGACTCACGGTCTTCCTTCAACTCTGCGTTCGATCCCGATGGGGAAGCGGGGGGAGACCACGTCGAGGCGCCCAATCGCTTCTCCTCCATGAGGATCTCTTCCTCCCAGGAACGCTTGAACTCCTCCGAAGCACGGCGGAATTGGGCGAGGCTCTGGCCGATCGAACGCCCCAACTCGGGCAGCTTGCGCGGCCCGAAGAGAATCAAGGCGATCGCCAGGATGAAGAGCAATTCGGTCATGGACAGGCCGCCGAACATCGCGCTCGCTCCTTCTGGCGTCCGCTCACGCTTATACTATGGGCTGAGCGCCGTCGCTCGTCAAGCGCGCCTTGGGGGCCATGGCCTTGAGGACCTCCAGGAACTTCTGCGCCGCATGCGAATGGACCTTGTCCCGTAGGTAGATGACCCGCAGCACGCGCCGATAGCGAAAGCCCTGAATCGGGACAGTCGCGAGCTTCCCTTGCTGAAGCTCCTCCTCGATGCACATCCTGGGGACGAAGGCCAATCCCAATCCCATCTTCACGAACTCCTTGATCGTCTCGATGCTCGTCAGCTCAATGACGATATTCAGCGGAACGCGCGCTCGGCGGAAGGCCTGGATGACGCGCTCGCGCGCCGGGGAGCGCACGTTGTGGGCGACGAACGGCTCCCCTCCCAAGTCCTTCAGGCTGATCCGTTCTCGCGCAGCGAGCGGATGTCCGGGCGGCAAAATGAGCACCAATTCGTCCTCCAGGATCGGGAATGAGGCCAGCTCGCTGTCGTTCGGATCGAAGGAGACGATCCCGAAATCGAGATTCCGCTCCTTGATCTCATACGGCAAGCGTTCGGAGAAGGAGCGGTAGACCTCGATCTTGATCGAGGGGTAGCGCTGGCGGAAGGCCAAGATGATCCGCGGCAGCACGTAGAGGCTCGTGCTCTCGTTGGCGCCGATGGTGATCCGTCCCGTATGGAGTTGCCGCAGCTCTTCGATCGTCCCAATGGCTTCGCGACGGAGGTTGAGGATCTTCTGCGCGTACTCAAAGAGAATGCGGCCGGCCTCGGTGAGCGTGACCTCTTTTTGCGATCGATCGAAGAGCAGGGCGCCAACCTCTTCCTCCAACTTCTTGATGGCGATGCTGAGCGCCGGCTGGGTGCGCGCCAATTGTTCGGCCGCGCGCGAGAAGCTGCGCGCGCGGGCGATGGCCACGAGCGCTTCCAGTTGTGCGAATTCCATCGCGTCGTCCTCCAGCGTCGAAGCGCCTCCATTGTAGCATAACCGCCGTTAATTGTCAGCGAAAAAGAATAAATTTTACAAACCGCCCGAGAGCGGCTACACTACAGCTCCGCCCGCGTCCGAATGCGCCGCGGGTGCAGAAGTCTTCGAGGTGAGGAGGGAGAGCGAGATGGCCGAACGCATCATCATCTTCGATACGACCTTGCGGGACGGAGAGCAATCGCCCGGCTGTAGCATGAACGTCGAGGAGAAGCTGCGCATGGCGCGGCAATTGGACGCGCTGGGGGTGGACGTCATCGAGGCGGGCTTCCCCATCTCCTCGGACGAGGATTTCGAAGCCGTCAAACGCATTGCTCAGGAAGTCCGCCGTCCCATCATCGCCGCGCTCGCGCGAGCGGTTCGCGAGGACATCGAGCGCGCCTGGCAGGCGCTCTGTTATGCCGAGCGGCCGCGCATCCACACGTTCATCGCTACGTCGGATATTCATCTGCAGTACAAGCTGCGGAAGACGCGCGAGCAAGTTCTGGAAGATGCGTGTCGGGCCGTGCGTCTGGCCAAAAGTCTGTGCGATGACGTCGAGTTTTCGGCCGAGGATGCCACGCGCACGGATCTCGACTATCTCTGTCAGGTCATCGAGGCCGTGATCGCCGAGGGAGCGACGACGATCAACATTCCCGATACGGTGGGCTATACAATCCCCAGTGAGTTCGCGACGATCATCCGCACGCTCCGTGAGCGCGTGCCCAACATTGATCGCGTCACCTTGAGCGTCCATTGCCATAATGATCTCGGGCTTGCCGTGGCGAATTCCCTGGCCGCCATTCAGGCGGGCGCGCGTCAGGTTGAGTGCACCATCAACGGCATCGGCGAGCGAGCGGGCAATGCGGCCTTGGAGGAGATCGTCATGGCGCTCAGAGTCCGACACGATCTGCTTCCCTATACGACGGGCATCCACACGGAGCAGATTTACAAGACCAGTCAATTGCTCAGCAACATCACCGGCGTTTTCGTGCAGCCGAACAAGGCGATCGTCGGCCGCAATGCGTTCGCGCACGAATCGGGCATCCATCAGGATGGCGTGCTCAAGCACAAGCTCACTTACGAGATCATGACGCCCGAATCGGTCGGGATCAAGCAGAGCACGCTCGTGTTGGGGAGGCATTCGGGGCGCCACGCCTTGCAGAAGAAGTTCGAGGACATGGGGTATCGGTTGAGCCGCGCCGAGCTGGACAAGGCCTACAAGCTCTTCATAAAACTCGCGGAGCGGAAGAAGGAGGTCTACGAGGAGGACTTGCTCGCCATCTTGCAGGATGGGCTTCGCGATATTCCGGAGACTTACACGCTGCGGCTCGTGCAATCGCTGGCGGGAAATCCAAAGGCAGCGACGGCGACGGTCGTCTTGGAGCGCGGCGGGCAGACCTTCATTCAATCGGCGGCCGGGGATGGGCCGGTCGCGGCCGCCTATGCGGCCATTGATCAGATCACGGGGATGAAGGGGCAGCTTGTGGATTACGCGATCCGCTCCATCGGACGCGGGGCGGAGGCGCTCGGCGAAGTGTTCGTCCACGTGGATTTCGAGGGGAAGGTCTTCACGGGACGGGCGGCGAGCACCGATATCGTGGACGCGAGCGCGCGCGCGTATCTGCATGCCGTCAATAAGGCGCTACACGCGCGGGAGCGACTCGCGGCCCTTCAGGCCGAGGAACGGGCGATGTCTTTGGGCGATGCGTCTGCCGTTGAGTCATGAGCTGGAGAGCGCGAGCGGGATTTTTTCTCCATGCTGCGCTCTCGTGCTTTTCGCGCGCCTCTCGATTTCCAGGAGAGCATGGGATGGCCTCAGAAGGCGTTCGCGGACGTTCGTTTCGTCTGGCCGTTTTGCCCGGAGATGGCATCGGGCCGGAAGTGGTCGCGCAAGCGGTGAAGGTCCTCCATGCGATCGAGGAGCTCTACGGGCATCGGTTCGAGTTGGCATATTTCCCAATTGGCGGAGTCGCGTTGCGAGAGGTGGGCGTGCCGCTCCCCGAGGAGACTCGCGAGGGATGTTTGCGCTGCGATGCCGTACTGCTTGGGGCCGTTGGCGCTCCGGAATTCGATGCGAATCCACCGCCGTTGAAACCCGAGACGGGATTGCTCGAGCTGCGGCGGAGCTTGGGCGTATTCGCGAATCTTCGCCCCGCCGTCTTACACGAACCGCTCATCGAAGCTTCGCCGCTTCGGCCCGATGTCGTGCGCGGGACCGATCTGCTCATCGTGCGCGAATTGACGGGGGGACTGTATTTCGGCACGCCGCGGGGAATCGAGCGGGATGCTGCGGGGCAAGAGATCGCCATCAATACGTTGCGCTACAGTCGGAGGGAGATCGAGCGCGTGGCGCGCGTCGCCTTTCAAGCGGCCGCGCGTCGGCGACGCAAAGTCACGTCCGTGGACAAGGCCAACGTGTTAGAAACCTCGCAACTGTGGCGTCGCGTCGTCACGGCAGTGGCTGCAGAATTCCCCGATGTCGAGTTGGAGCACGTCTACGTGGACGCATGTGCGATGTACCTCGTGGCGAATCCCCGCCGCTTCGACGTCATCCTGACCGAGAACATGTTCGGCGACATCTTGAGCGACGAGGCGGCGATGCTCACCGGTTCCATCGGCATGCTTCCTTCGGCTTCCATCGGGGGGCGCATCGGCCTATACGAACCCGTGCATGGCTCGGCGCCGGACATCGCTGGCAAAGATATCGCCAATCCATTGGCCACGATCGCGTCCGTCGCCATGATGTTTCGCTATTCGTTCGATCTGTCGGAGGCGGCGGCGGCGATCGAGCGAGCGATCGCACTGGTTTTGGAACGGGGCTATCGCACGGCGGACATCTACCGCGGCGAGGGGCAACTGGTCGGGACCGAAGCGATGGGGGATCAAGTTGTCGCGCTCTTGCGAGAGGTGATCTCCTCGGCATGAGGGCGGCGGACCGATGGGCCCCAGCATGCGCTCACGATCGGAGTGACTTCGGAGAAGATCGCGAGCACAGCTTCCAGGATCTCGCGGCCTTCCATGGCGTGGATCTCCTCTTGGCTGATGGGGTAGAAGAGCTGAAACCCGCACCACTCCCGAGCTGGAGCTCGGGCGATCACGCGGCGGATGGCAGACAGGTCGGTGAAATTCGCCGCCGTGAACTCGCGACCTCGAGCCCAACTTCCGACGAAGATGTGGAATCCATCGTGCATCACTAACTCAGTGAGCGCGCGGGCCATCGCTTGGCTCTGCTTCAAGAGGGCGAGCAAGCGATGCCAATCCCAATTCGCCCGCAACCGGCAGTGCTGGAAGTCCGGTGGGGGGAGCACATATCCGCGCTCGACCTGCATCCCCGCTTGAAGGGCGCGTTCCTCGCGCTCCAGCGCGACGAAGAACTTCGCGCATCCGAAGCTCGCTTTCGTTTGGCGGGCGGCTTTCGGGAAGAAACCGATCCATTGCCAATACAGTCCGCGCCCCCATCGGACGGTGACAAATGGCTCGCCGAACGCTGCCTCTAGGGCGAACTTCAGAAGACGCGTCAGCCGCTGCTCCGGCCCGAGCTTTCCGATGCGGATCCCGCGCTCGAAATCGAGATATTCTCGGCGGAAGTCGGCTGCCGGTGGGAGGGAGAATCGCAGGCGTTGGGTCGGAAGATCGAATGGGGCCGTCCGCGGCATATCGCGTCTATGGTCGAGCGTCTTGTCGAGGCGCAGCGCCATCGAGCGGAAGGCCGAGGGCCGACCAGAGATCGGCAGCGCGAATCGCCTCCGGAAGTGGTTTCACAGTCGTGAGCACGAAGCCTTCGGTTTGCGCCCGGCGCAAGTTCCCATGCGTTGCTCGCAAGACGGCGAGCAGATCGAAGATATCGCTGCCATCGTAATAACCGTCTTCGAGGCTCACGAGCACACTGGCTGGGTGGCGGACATAGCTCGTGAGCCCCTCCCAGAGGCGGCGAAGCGCATCCGGATAGCTGTGGGCGTGTGTGGCGGCGAAGAGATCAGCATCCGCGACGAATCCCTCGTCGTCCATGCGTCCTTCAGCGCGCAGTTGGTCGAGGATCGGCTTAAGAAGCAGCGGGTCTCCCGCGAACGTGAGGTAGCGGTAGCGATCGCCACGCCGTTCGATGCGCGCGCGCCCGCGCGGCCCGACGACGTAGACCAT
>JANWYV010000045.1 GCA_025055075.1 Blastocatellia bacterium | reverse complement strand
GCGGGCACTCCGCCTCCAGTTCGTGCGGCATGAGGGCGTTCGCTTCTCCGGGATTGGACAGCTTGTGCTCCTGCATCCGGCGATGACGTACGAATTGTGCTTCGCCTATAGGGCCGATCTCCGTGGGGATCCGCGCATGCTCGTGGAGATCATCGAGGCTCCGCGAGGCGTGCCGCAGGAAGACCGCGTGCTCCTCCGCTGGAAGATGCCACCGGAGGCGAATCGCACCCTATGGACGTCCGTGTGCGAGATTTTCCAGACGTCGCCGACGACGTCGCTCGTTCTCTTGCGGCTGCGACGGGAGCCAGCCGCGTCGCTCGCTGATTTCGTGAAAGGTCACATTTGGTTTGATGCCTTCGCGATTCGACCGATCGAAGCGGAGAAAGGATCGTGACATCCGCCACGCGACATCATGAGCTGCCCATCGCCGAGCGCGATGCGCTCGCGTGGAGAGAAGTCACCATCGCTGATGGCGAATGCGTGGGATTCCGTTCGCTCAAGGCGCGTGTGTGCGATCGAGTGCTCTTTGGAGGCGTGCTCGCGCTCGTGCTTCTAGCTCCTTGGCCGTACGGTTCCGATCACGCGGGCGCGCTCCTGCTGCTCGGATGGGGAGTAGCAGGGCTCCTTCTGCTGTGGCTGGCGACTCCCGCGTTCTCGGGCCTGGGGCGATGGGCGTGGTCAAGAGGACATACGTGGATGGCGCTCTTTTTCGGTCTCGCCGTCCTTCAACTCCTGCCCTTGCCCCTGTCGATCGAGCGCGTCCCGCTGCCCGAAGGAGGCGTGCTCGCCTGGAATCGGCTCACGCGCGATCCGGCGGCGACGGCGGCGGCCGTGGCGAAGCTCGCGCTCGTGCTGGGGTATTTCTTCCTGGTGACGCTCAGTGTGAATTCTCCTGCGCGAGTGCGCGCGCTTGTGCTCGCGCTTCTCAGCAATGGCGCCGTGCTCGCTTTCCTCGGAATGGTGAACGCGCTCTCTTCGGCGGGACCGATCCTGTGGGATTTCGCATCCGATTCACCGTCCTTCGGGCCCTATGCCAATCGCGCCCATTTCTCGACGTTCATCGCGATGCTCCTGCCGATCGGGTTGGCGCACGTGCTCGCGGAGGGCATCGGTCGGCGCAGCGAACGATTGCCGCTCATGCTGGCCATCGCGGTGATGGCAGCGGCCGTTGGCGTGGCGGCTTCTCGCGCTGGTCTTGCGCTCCTTCTCCTGTTGGGCCTCGCTGTCCCTCTCGCGATAAAGTGGTGGGGAGGTGAGGGGAAGCTTCGCCGAACTCTCGGGCGCGCGTGTTTGATCCTCAGTCTGGCGATTGGCCTCGGGATCGGAGTAGGCGGTGAGAGGCTCGGCGAACGTTTGATCGAACGCTTTCGCGACGACGCGTTCGTCGTTCGGAGCGAGATTTGGCGCGCGACGCTTCGGATGATCGCCGACCATCCGATCTTCGGCATCGGTCTCGGCGCGTTCGCGACGATGTATCCGCACTATGACTCGAGCCCCGGACTGCGATACACGGCGGAAGCGCATAACGACTATCTGCAGCTTCTGGCCGAGACGGGAGTCGCGGGAGGAATCATCGGGATCGGATTCCTCGCCTTTTTGATTCGGACCATGCGGCGTTCGCTCTCGCTCACGGCCGGGACGCGTCAATGGAGCTTGGCCGTGGGAACGAGCGCGGGGATCGCGGCAGGTTTGATCCACAGTCTCGTGGACTTCGGGTTGCAGATCACGGCGAATGCGCTTGTCTTCCTGAGTTTAGTGGCCGTGCTTCTGCGCCTCGGTCGCGAGTGATGATCGGAGCAAATCGAACGTGGGAGAGATCGGCCGCTGGCCGAAACGGCGGTAGCCTGCGCGCGTCTCGCGCGCGTCCCTTGTTCCGAAGAGAGGCGCCCATGTAGGATACCCCCTATGGCGACGTATTTGGTCACGGGAGGAGCGGGATTCATCGGATCGCATGTAGTCGAGCGCTTAGTCGCTCTGGGCCATCGAGTGCGCGTGCTCGACGATCTCTCCGAAGGGCGGCGAGAGAATCTGGCCGCCGTGTGGGATCGGATCGAGTTCCTCGAAGGGGATGTGCGCGATCCGGAAGTCGTGCGTCGCGCCGTCGTCGGTGTGGATTACGTCCTGCATCAGGCGGCGCTGCGATCGGTCCCGCGTTCGGTCGAGGATCCGATGGCGACGACGGCGGTGAACGTGCTCGGCACAGTGAACCTCTTGCAGGCGGCCCGCGAAGCGGGAGTGCGACGCGTCGTCTTCGCTTCGTCTTCTTCTGTGTATGGTGAGACTTCGGAACTGCCGCTTCGCGAATCGCAACCGCCGCGTCCGGTCTCTCCGTATGCCGTCTCCAAACTCGCCGGCGAGCAATACTGCGCGGTCTTCACGAGGCTCTATGGGATGGAGACCGTGAGCCTCCGATATTTCAACGTCTTCGGACCGCGGCAAGACCCTCGATCGGAGTACGCGGCCGTGATCCCGCGCTTCATCCTCGCTGCCCTGCGCGGAGAGCCGTTGGAGATCCATGGAGATGGGCTTCAGTCGCGAGATTTCACGTATGTGGAGAATGTCGTGGAAGCGAACGTGTGCGCGGCGACACAGCCTGGCATCGCCGGCGAAGTGTTCAACATCGGATGCGGGCAGCGGTATTCTGTGCTCGAGGTGAAAGCCCATTTGGAGAGAATTTTCGGCCGATCGCTCCCGGCGCGTCATACCCCTCCTCGGAAAGGGGACGTGCGCCATACGCAGGCGGATATGAGCAAGGCCGAAGCCGGGCTCGGCTATCGGCCGCTGGTCTCCTTCGAAGAGGGATTGCGTCGGACCGTGGAATTCTTCGCTGAGCGCTGGAAGTGAACGAGCCGCGCGCTCTCGGTCCGCATGCGCTCCTCTCTCACCGAAAAGGCCGTCATAGGCGCCATCGCCCTCGCTGTGGGGCAGATGGCATTGCTCGCCATTCAATTGGCGAGCAGTGTGTTCCTGGCGCGAAGATTGGGGCCGACGGAGTTTGGGACGTTTGCCGTTCTGATGTTCGTCGTCTCGCTCGCGCACGTCCTGAGCGAGTTCGGTCAGGGGACCGTGCTCGTCCAGCGGCCCGCCGCCGTGGAGGAGAACGAGTGGCGCACTTCGTTCACGCTTCAATTCATGGGCGCTGCCGGTTTGTCGCTCCTGCTCCTTGCGCTCGCCTCTTCTTTAGCGCGCATTTTCGATCTCGGGGGGGATTTCACTCGCGCGCTCGCGTGGTTAGGAGTGCCGATGGTGATGATGGCTCCGGTGGAGCGTCTCTCCAACGTCGTCTTGGAGCGGCGAATGGCGTATGGAGCGCTCAGCGCGATCTCAATTGTGGGCGGAGTGCTGTATGCCGGAGTGGCTGTGAGCTTGGCGTGGAAGGGATTCGGCCTCTGGAGTTTGGTGGGGGGAACGTTCGCGGCGAGCCTTGGACGAACGCTCTTGAGCGCGAGCTTGGCGCGTTGGCCCATAAGCGTCGGCATCGAGCGCGAATCACTTGTCGCGTTGTGGCGAAGTGGATTTCCGTGCCAACGCACGGACTTCTTTGGGTTCCTTCGCGAGCACACGCCGCCGTTGATCGCCGGGCCGATTTTCGGCACGACGGCCGTGGGATATCTCGTGTGGGCCCGGAACCTCACCTACGCAGGCTATCACGTCTTCGCCGCCGCTCTCATGCGCGTGGGGTTCTCGCTGGTGGCTCGATTATCCGAATCGCAGGAGGAGCGCTCGCCGTCCATAGGCCGAGTCATCGAGGGGATGACATTCGCGCTCACGAGTCTGATGACGGTTTTGCTCGCGCTGCTCCTGGGCCTGGCTCAGCCTGTGATCACCGTGATCTACACGGAGAAATGGATGCCCGCTCTTCCGGCGCTCTATCTCTTTGGGATCCGCATGATCGGCAGCGCGCTGCTCGGGCTTTTCGTCTTCTTTGCGAACGGGATGGGGTTGTTCTCCATCGCTTCGCGGAGCGTCGCAGCGTGGTCGGTGCTTGAAATGGGAGTGGCTGTCGTGCTGGCATCGCACTGGGGGTTTTATGGCATCGCGGCGGCTTCCGCATTCGCCGTTTGGGCTCCCACCTTCTGGCTTGTGCAGCAGTTGCGGTCGTCCGCGCGCGCTGAGCGCGTGCGCTTCTGGGAGGCTCTCGGAAAACCGGTGTTTGTCGGTGGAATCGTGGGGGGCCTCTTGTACGAAATCAGTCCGCGAGTGACGGATTTGCCGGCGCTGCTCGCTGCGACAGCATTGGGAGCAGCGATCTACGTGTTCGCGCTCTGGTGGTGGAGCAACATCTTCCGAGAGTTCGTTCGAAATCTGTGGGCGCGATGGTGGAGTTTAGCGAAGGTCCTTTCGTCCGTGATGCCTCGCAACGCTCACCTGCGATGAACGAAGGGCAGCAAGCGCGTCCGGAGGCGGCGGTGCTCGTCCCGACCTATCGTCGGCCGGCCTATTTGGAGCGATGCTTGCGCTCCCTCCTTCATCAAACGCATCGCCCGCGGTGCATCGTCGTTGTCGTGCGTGACGATGATGAGGCATCCCACGCCGTCGTACGACGATTCCAAGAGGCGATCGCCGAACGGCGAGAAGGAGCTTCACCGACGGGCCGATCCGATGGGATTCGAGACCTCCTGGGATCGCCCGTCGAGATCCACGCGGTGAGCGTTGCTCTCCCTGGTCCGGTGTGGGCTTTCAAGCGAGGAATCGAGGCGCTGCGCGCTCGTACGGATGTCGAGCTGGTCTTCGTCACCGACGACGATGCGGAGGCTGAGCCGGAGTGGATCGAGCGCGGAAGCCGTCATTTCGTCGATCCGACTGTGGGGATCGTCGCCGGTCGGATCATCCCGTACAAAAATGGCCATCCTGTGGACTTGCCTGCGCCGAAGCGCGTGGGAGTCCTCTCTTGGTACGGCCGATATGTCGGAGGATTTGAGCGGCCGGAGGAGACGCATGTCTTGAGATCGGTCGCTGGATTCCAGGGAGCCAACGCCGTCATTCGGCGAGAGATCCTCGAGCGCATCGAGGTAGATCCCCGCTTCATCGGCTATGGCGTTCAGTTCGAGCTGGATATCGCGCTTCAAGTGCGACGGCTCGGATACCGCATCCTCTTCGATCCCGAATGTCGTGTGCGTCATTTCGAAGCGCCGCGCGCCATTCCGGAGGAAGCGCGCGGAGATCTCAAACAGCTCATCTACAGCTATAGCCACAACCACACATACCTCATGCTGAAGCATCTCCCCTGGCTCGGGAAACTCGCCTTCCTCCTCTACTTCTTCGTGCGAGGGGAGCGTCGGTCGCTGGGGCTATTGACGGCCTTGTGGGAAGCCATGCGCACTCCTCGCCAATCATGGGGCGAGCAACTCCGTCTTTCCCTGGCGGGGAAATGGCAGGGCCTGCGGACCTATTGGCAAGCGCGACGAGCGTTGCGCCGTTCCGATGACGGAAACGCAGCATGTACCGGGCGACGCCTCATCAAAACTTCGTGCTGAGAGCTTCGGCGATGGCCTTCGCCGTCGCCGTGTTCGCCGGTTTCGGTTTGGCGCATCTTTTGCTTCAAGCCGATTGGCGAACGATGGTCGTCGCCATCGTCTTCGCCGGAGCCGGGGCCGTAGGACTTCTGATTTTGCGGAATTGGCGATTCGGTATTCTGAGCTTCTTCGCCTGGATCGTCGTGGAGGATTTGATCCGCAAGTACCTCGGCAATCGCATCGTCCTCTATGGAGCCAAGGACGCGCTGATCGTGCTGACTTATGCGAGCTTCCTCTTCGCCCGCGTGATGAACCGGCGCACCGGAGAGTTCCAAAATCCGATTCGCACGCCGCTAGTCGCCCTGGTCGCGCTGGCTGTGGCCGAATGTTTCAATCCGCAGATCGAGCATCCGCTGATTCCGATCATCGGGATGCGAATGCACTTCCTCTACATTCCCCTGCTGTATCTCGGCTACGCATACTTCGACTCCGAGGAGCGATTGCGTCGCTTCCTGCTATTCGCCCTCGTCCTCGGTGGGATAGTCGCGATGCTCGGCGTGCTCCAAGCCCTGATCGGACTGGATTTTTTGAACCCGGAAGGGTTCGTCCCCGGACTCCGGCTGGCATTGATCCGCATCGCTCCGGAGAGTCAGATGTTCATCCCCCGGCCGACGTCGGTCTTCGTGGATGCCGGACGGTTCGCGCAATATCTGTTCATCCTGTTCTTCCTCGGATTGGGAGCGCTCTCGTATTGGCAAAGCCTGCAGCGCGACGAGAGGCGAGCGTTGAGGGAAGAGCCGACGCGAAAGATTCGCGCGCTCATGCGCTCCGTGCTTTCTGCGCGTCGTCGCCAAGAACGGATCTTGTGGCTCGCATTCGCGCTCATCGGAGCGGGACTCATCGTGAGCGCGCAGCGCGCAGCACTTCTGCTTGTTGGCGTTGCGCTCTTGCTCCTCGCCGTGAGGGTTGGGCGAGATCAGCTCACTGCGTGGATCGCCCGATTTCGAAAGCCCTCCTTTCCCATCGGGAAGATCAGCGGAGGAATCGTCCTAGCGCTGGTGGGACTCGCCCTGATTCATCCAGAGCACCTCATCGCCCTCTATCGGTTCTGTGCCGAGACGCTCTCGCCCATGGCTCGGGAAACGGAAGTGACCTGGCGTCCGGGCGTCTATTGGCGCGATATCCTCTTCGCCCTGCAAGAATCTCGCATCTTCGGACATGGCACGGGTACGGCTTCGCTCGGCCTGCAGTATCTGTACGGCCTGGACTACTTCTATCACGGGGAGACGGGATCCATTTACCGCGTCGAGGGAGGATACGCTTCGGTCATCTGGGAGTGGGGATGGGTCGGCATCGCATTCTGGCTGTGGTGGACGACAGTTCTGGTTTTCACGGCCGCGCGCACGGCGCGGCGGCTCGAGGGCTCTCGCTTCTTCGGGCTCGCGATAGCGCTCGTGCTCTTTCTGGGGCTGCTGCACTTCCCCTATTTCTTTCTGGGGCTGCCCGTGTATCAGAACTACGTGAACAACGCCTACCATTGGTTCCTGTGCGGTTTGCTCTTTCGATTGCCGAAGCTCGCTGCGGAAGCGGCTCCTGATGCGCCGACGGAGTGAGGAGCGGCGATGAGGACAACATCTCGAATCCTCGTGCTCGCCACGGACGCGCATACGCGCGGAGGGATTCAGCGGTACACCCATCTTCTCTTGGAAAGCCTTCGCGAGCTGTTCGGGCCGGAGGCCGTGCGCGTGCGCTTTCTCTGGAAGAGCGCTTTTCCACCCGGGATGCGGGAGAAAGGAGCCTTCGCCTTCTCCGCGCTCCTCGATGGAGGACGATTTCGACCTGCGGCGGTCGTGTGCACACATGTGGGGATCGCTCCCGTCGCGGCTTTGATGAAGCTGACGTTCGGCATTCCGTACATCGTCCTCGCCCACGGAGATGAAGTGTGGGGAACGGCGCCTTCGTATGCGCTTCGCGAAGCGACGGCGATCCTCAGTGTCAGTCGGTTCACGGCCGATCGGCTTCGGGATCGGCATGGGGTGAGCGCGGCGAGAATTCGGCTCCTTCCGCCGGCGCTCGATCCGAGACTCCTGCACTCGCCCAGCTCTCCAGAGCACGTGATCGAGCGTCACGGGCTTCGCGGCAAACGCGTATTGCTCACGGTCGGTCGCCTGACGCGAAGGGGGCGCTATAAAGGCTGCGACATGGTGATCCGCGCGCTCGCGCACGTTCGAGAGGTTGTACCGGAAGTCGCCTACGTGATCGTCGGCGATGGGGACGATCGCTCGCGATTGGAGCAGTTGGCGCGCGAGTGGCGGCTGGAGAATACCGTGCATTTCGCCGGCGACGTGGATGACGCTTGGCTTCCGGCGTATTACCGCAGTTGCGATCTGTTCGTGATGCCGAGTCGGGTGCGGCTGATGGATCCCTGCGAAGGAGAGGGCTTCGGAATCGTCTATCTCGAGGCCGCTGCTTTCGGCAAACCGGCGATCGCCGGTCGCGAAGGGGGGAGCGCCGAAGCCGTCCTCAATGGGGTGACGGGACTGCTCGTCGATCCCTCCGATCCGGCGGAGATCGCGCGCGCCGTGCTCGAGCTTTTGCGCGATGAGAGCCGACGGTTGATGCTCGGCGCGTGGGCGCGCGAGCGCGCATGGCGCGAGTTTACGCCCGGACGATTTCGGCAAAACCTCGCGATGATCTTGAGCGAGCTTGGGCTCCTGGCGCCCCGGCGGGAGCGTCTCGAAGGATCAAGCGAGCATCTGCCCGCGCGACGACGATGCGGATTTTGAAGATCACGCGGTGTTTCCCTCCTGCTTTGGCTGGTGGCGGCATGAGCCAAACCGTCTCGCATATCGCTCGCGCGTTAGTGCGCCGCGGGCATGCGGTGACCGTCTATGCTTCGAACTTGCTCGATGCCAGGCGCCGATTGTCGGACCGCACACTCGTGGCCGAGGAGGAGGGGGTGCGTATCGTGTACTTCCACACGGTCGTGCGATACCGATGGGACGGCGTGCAACCGGATGTCCTCCGGTACCTGAGCGAGCTGGAGCAATTCGACCTCATCCACGTCTACGGCGTGCGGGATTTCCTCTCGACCATCGTCTGTTGGGCGGCTCGACGGCGCGGTCTCCCGTATATCGTCGAGCCGATGGGGATGCTTCTGCCGGTCGGGCGGAGCTTATGGAAGAAGCGGATGTACGATCGGCTCTTCGGGCGCACCCTGCTCACGCATGCGGCTCGCGTCATCGCGACTGCCGCGCAGGAAGCCGAAGAGGCCATCGCCTGGGGGATCCCTCGAGAGAAGATCGTCGTGCGCCGAAATGGACTCGATCTCTCAGAATTCGATCCGCTGCCGCCGCGCGGGATGTTTCGCGCGCATTTGGGGATCGGAGAGGATGAGCGCGTGGTCCTTTACCTCGGGCGGCTCGCCGTGAAGAAGAACGTTCCCCTTTTGATCGAAGCCTTCGCCGAAGTGCAGTTGCCCAACGCGCGGCTCTTGATCATCGGTCCGGATGATGGGGACGGGACGCGCGCGGCGATCGAACGGACGATCGCGCGGATGGAAATTCGAAATTCCGTTCACGTCCTCGAACCGCTGTACGGTCGCGAACGCGTGAGCGCGCTCGTGGACGCTGATGTGCTCGTCTTGCCCTCGATGCACGAGAACTTCGGGAACGTGGTCGCCGAAGCGCTCGTCTGCGGTACGCCCGTCATCGTGACGAATCGGTGTGGAGTGGCCTCTCTGGTTGAAGGACGCACCGGGCTCGTGATCGAGCCAGAGAAGGAATCCTTGAAGAGCGCCTTGCGGCGCATGCTGCAAGATGAAGCGTTGCGACGACAGTTTGCCGAACGAGCGCTTCGGTCACGCGAAGAGCTTTCGTGGGAGGCACCAATAGAGCAACTGGAGCGCCTCTATACCGACGTCATCCGCCGGAAGCCGATGGAACCAGCCCCGCTGGAAGAGGGGAGGGATGCTCGATGGCTGTCATCTTGGGGGTGAACGCTTACCACGGCGATGCCTCGGCCGCGCTCGTCGTGGATGGACAATTGGTAGCCGCGGCCGAAGAGGAGCGCTTCGCGCGCGTGAAGCATATTGCGGGATTTCCGCATCAGGCGATCGCCTATTGCTTGAAGGCCGCCGGAATTACCCCCCGGGAGATTACCCACATCGCCATCTCGCGGAATCCTCGCGCGCGTCTCCATCGAAAACTCTGGGCGGCGCTCACTCACAGGCCGCGTTTGGATCGAATCGGCGATCGCGTGAAGAACGCCATTCGTCTCCGGGACGTGAAGGCGACGCTCGCCCATGGGCTCGGCGTCGATCCGCGGGACCTTCGGGCCGAGGTGCATTACGTCGAACATCATCGCGCCCATTTGGCGAGCGCCTTCTTCGTCTCGGGATTTGACGAAGCAGCTCTCCTCTCAGTAGATGGCATGGGCGATTTCGTGAGCACGATGTGGGGGATCGGGCGCGGATCGCGGATGCGGATCATGGGCGTCGTGCCGTTCCCGCATTCGCTGGGGATCCTTTACACAGCCGTGACGCAATACCTCGGATTCCCTCATTACGGCGATGAGTACAAAGTGATGGGGCTGTCCGCGTACGGCGAACCGACATATCTTGATTTCTTTCGCCAGATCGTGCGCGTGGACGGCGACCTCGGCTTTCGCCTCGATCTCTCGCATTTCATCCATCACGTGGAAGGCGTCTCGATGACGTGGGACGAAGGCGCGCCCGTGCTCGGTCCCCTCTATTCCTCGAAGTTAGTGCATGCGCTCGGACCGCCGCGCGAGCCAGGAGCTCCGATCGAGCCTCGACAGGAGCAGATCGCGGCTTCGTTGCAAGCCGTTTTGGAGGAAGTCATGCTCGCGTTGCTTGTGCGGCTCTACGAACGCACGCGCGTGAAGGCCGTGTGTTTGGCCGGGGGCGTGGCCTTGAATTGCGTCGTCAATGGGAAGATTCTCCAGCAGACGCCCTTTGAGCGCGTGTATATTCAACCAGCGGCCTCGGACGCGGGGACGAGCATTGGAGCGGCCTTCTTCGTGTGGCACGAACACTTGAAGCGTCCCCGCGCCTTCACGATGGAGCACGCTTATTGGGGGCCCGAATGGTCCGAATCGGAGATTCGAGAGACCCTTCATCGCTACGATCTGCCGGCGCGGCGCCTCTCCTCCGAGGAGATGGTCCAGACAGTCGCACGAGCTTTGGCCGAGGGGAAGATCGTGGGCCTCTTTCAAGGCCGCATGGAGTTCGGTCCTCGCGCTCTCGGGAATCGCAGTATTCTCGCTGATCCACGTCGCCCGGAGATGAAGGACCTCCTCAACCGCCGCGTCAAAAATCGAGAGCCGTTTCGCCCCTTCGCCCCCTCCATCGTGGAGGAGGCCGTGGGGGAATATTTCGAGCAGACGCATCCCTCGCCGTTCATGCTCATGGCCTATCCCGCGCGGCCCGAAAAACGCGCGCTCATTCCAGCCGCGCTCCACGTGGATGGGACGGGGCGCGTACAAACGGTCTCTCGCGCTGTCAATCCCCTCTTTTGGGAGATCCTCGTGCGCTTCGGAAGCCTCACCGGAGTGCCGGTGCTCATCAACACGTCCTTCAACGAGAACGAGCCGATCGTGTGTCATCCTGAGGAAGCCATTCGGTGTTTCCAGCGGACGCAGATGGACCTGCTCGCCATCGGACCCTATCTTGTCGTGAAGGAGGACGGCGATGTCGTTCTGGAGGGATAAGCGCGTGGTTGTCACAGGTGGAGCCGGATTTCTCGGATCATACGTCGTGGAGAAATTGCGGGAGCGCGGCTGTCGGTTCGTCTTCGTCCCGCGCAGTGCGGTCTACGATCTCCGCGAGAAAGCGGATATCGTGAGGCTGCTCGCCGATACGGTCCCGGACATCATCATCCATTTGGCGGCGCGCGTGGGCGGCATCGGCGCGAATCAGCGCCAGCCCGGTCGCTTCTTTTACGAGAACGCCATCATGGGACTGCAATTGATGGAGCAAGCGCGACGTTTCGGCGTCGAGAAGTTCGTCGTCATCGGGACCGTGTGCTCGTATCCGAAGCACACGTCCGTCCCCTTCCGCGAGGAGGATTTGTGGAACGGGTATCCGGAGGAGACGAACGCCGCCTATGGGTTGGCCAAGAAGATGCTGATCGTACAGGCGCAGGCGTACCGACAGCAGTATGGGTTCAACGCGATCTCGCTCCTGCCGGTGAACCTCTACGGACCGCGCGATAATTTCGATCCCGAGACGTCGCACGTCATCCCAGCGTTGATTCGGAAATGCTTCGAGGCGATGGACGAGGGACGGGATCACATCGTCGTGTGGGGGACGGGAAATGCCTCGCGCGAATTCCTTTATGTCGAGGATGCGGCGGAAGCCATCGTGTTGGCGACGGAGCGGTACAATAAGCCTGAGCCGGTGAATATCGGATCAGGCATGGAGATCACGATCCGGGAATTGTGCGAGCTGATCATGCGGCTGACGGGATTTCAAGGACGCGTCATTTGGGACACGTCGAAACCGGATGGACAGCCGCGCCGATGCCTGGATACAAGCCGCGCCGAGCGCGAATTTGGCTTCCGAGCGAAGACGCCGCTTCAGGAAGGCCTGAGGCGAACGATCGCATGGTATCGCGCGCATCGCGTCGTACCGACACCAGTGTATGCGGCTGCTTGTCCTTAACCAGTACTTCTATCCGGACGTCGCAGCCACCGGCCAATTGCTCACGGAGCTGTGCACGAGCCTGGCGCGGGAGCATGACGTGCGGGTGATCACGGGCTTCCCGACCTACGATCCCTTGGAACTGCAGCGCCGGGGGCTTTTCGCGCGAGAGGACATTGATGGGGTGCGCGTCTTTCGCGTCTACACGTGGCACGGTTCTCGAAAGACGTTCGCCTCGCGCGCAGCCACATATGTGACGTTCCTCTGCTCGGCATTGCTTGCGGGATTGGTCGTGCGTCGTCCGGATGTCGTGATGACCTGGACCGATCCACCACTTCTCCCACTCGTCGGATGGGTGATCGCACTCGCGCGGCGTCGACCTCTGGTCGTCGTCGTGCAAGACGTTTATCCCGAAGTCGCGGTCCGCGTGGGAATTCTGCGACATCCTTGGATCATTCGCCTCATGAATGCTCTCATCAGTCTGCCGCTTCGTCGAGCGACGCGCGTCGTCGCCATCAGCGAAGGCATGAGGCGACGCCTTTTGGAGAAGGGCGTCTCCGCGGAGAACATCGTCGTGATCCCCAATTGGGCCGATGGACGCGCGATCGTCCCATGCGAGAGGACAAATGCGTTCGCCCGCGCGCATGGGTTGGATCGAACGCGCGTCGTCCTGCATTCGGGGAATGTCGGACTCGTGCAGGATTTCGAGACGCTGCTGCGCTGCGCCGAACGGCTTCGCTCTTCGGAGGACTCCGACGGCGTGCGGATCGTCATCATCGGCGATGGAGCGAGCAAGCAGCGGTTGCAGAAAGAAGTGGTCGCACGTCGGCTGACGAATGTCCTCTTCCTGCCGTATCAACCGAGAGAGCGCGTGAGGTATTCGCTCGCCTCGGCTGACGTGTCGGTGATTTTGCTGAAGCCGGGCTTGGAGGGGTATGTGGAGCCGAGCAAGGTTTATGCAATCATGGCCAGCGGGCGGCCCTTCGTCGCCGCCATCGGCTCCAGAAGCGAAGTCGCTCGAATCGCTCGCGCGCACGCCTGCGGTGTGATCGTCTCACCGGGACAGCCCGATGCCTTGGCCGAAGCTTTGCGCGCGCTGTTGACCGATCGTTCTCAACGAGAGCGGCTGGGCCAAAATGGTCGAGCGGCTCTGCTGCGCTTCTACGACCGATCTCGTGCTGTCAACCGATATGACCGCATGCTGCGCGCGCTTCATCGCGAGGTATCCTCTCATGACCGTCCTTCAGCTTGAGCGTCATGTCGGCTTCCAGCGCCTCGCGGGAGAGAACGCCAGCTCCCGGGCGAAGCCCAGGGAGGATTCGTTACGCGTTCTCTTGAACGCGACGCCCGAGGAGTTACGGGGGCGCGGGGGAGACATCAAGTTCTATCAAAACTGGCTGCGCCTCAGCGATGAGCGTCTCGTCTTCCGAATGCTCCCTTCTTCATGGAGGCGACGGACACAAGCCTTTCTACGAAAAGCGTGCGATAAGCTCGCACGTCCGTGGGAGCCAACGGGCGCGCGGCGCCTCCTTTTGCTGATGGCGCGACTCCTCTATCTCCCTCGCTCCGTAGCGAGCCAGGCTGATCTCGTCCTCTCGCACATCTGTTTTCCTTTTCCGCACCCACGCGTTCCGGTGATCTGGAGTTCGCAGGGAATCGCCCCCGCGGCGTACTATGAGCGCCGCGGGCAGTGGCCGCTCGAGGACGTCATCTTCCTCTATCGCGTCCTTGGGCCTAGGGCGCAAGCCGTGTTGATCGCGACGGAATCTGGAGCCCAAACCCTTCTGCGATGGTGTCCGGAGCTGGAGGGGAAAGTCCACGTCGTTCCGGTTCCCGTCTTCGTCCCTTCGACGATCCCCGAGATGAAGCCTTCGCAGCGAGATGGAATCATTCGATTGCTTTTCGTCGGGCTAGACCCCGTGCTCAAGGGATTACCGGAGCTGCTGCGGGCCTATGGCGAATTGAGGCGAAAGTATTCGTCCCTTCGGCTCGATGTCGTGACGCGCGTTCTCGGTAGGAAGACTTGGCGGCGATTCCTCGGGACAGACGTTCCGCCAGAGGCGTGGGGAATTCGGATCCATCCCCCACTGTCTCATGAGCGAATATTCGAACTGATGCGGGAAGCTGACCTTTTCGTCTCGCCCACGCATGCGGACACATACGGTATCGCGCCCGTCGAGGCGATGGCTCATCGGTGCGCCATCGTCATCTCGAACTTCGATCCGATGCCGGAGCTTTTCCCGGATGCCGAGGTGGGATTCCTCATCGCCCCCGAAGATGTCCGTGGATTGATCGAGCGGCTCGAGGCCTTGATCACCAATCTCGATCTGCTCCGGCGATTTCAGGAGAACGCGCGACAGCGGTATCTGGCTGTCCATGATCCGGCGAAAATCCGAGATCAGTTGGCGAGAATCTTCGAGCGCGTGCGGGATGATGCCCATCGCCATCGGTGCCGCTGACCGGTGAGCGGAAGGGAGAGCGAGTGGAGATGATGCTTCGGTCCAATGCGATCCCGAGCAGGAGAAAGATACGGCGCATGTCCGATTGCCAGCGCCTCACAGGTGTGCTAATCTTTGCATCCTTTTGACGGAGGAGAACGTGCGGATATGCGGTACTTGATCACGGGAGGAGCAGGATTCATCGGTTCTCACTTGGCGGAAGAATTGCTGCGCGCAGGTCATGCGGTGACCGTCGTTGATGATCTTTCGACCGGGAGCATTGAGAATATTGAACCGTTGCGATCAGAAGCTCGGTTCCAATGCGTCATTGACACGGTCTTGAACCGTCGGCTCATGGCAGCATTGGTAGACTGGGCGGATGTGATCTTCCACCTGGCGGCGGTAGTGGGAGTGAAATTAGTTGTCGAGGATCCCGTTCGGGCGATCGAGACAAACATGCGCGCGACGGAAATTATTCTGGAGTTGTCCGCGCCGAAAAGGAAGAAGGTGGTCTTCACCTCGACGAGCGAGGTATATGGCAAGGCCGCGCGGGTGCCATTTCGCGAGGATGATGATTTGATCTTGGGGGCGCCTTGGCGTTCTCGGTGGGGATACGCGTGCTCGAAAGCTCTGGGGGAGTTTCTCGCCTTAGCGTATTGGCAGAAGCACGAGGTGCCAGTTGTGATCGCGCGTTTGTTCAACACGGTCGGGCCGAGGCAGACGGATCGCTACGGGATGGTCATCCCGACGTTCGTCCGACAGGCCTTACGGGGGGAACCCATCACCGTGTACGGAGATGGGCAGCAAACGCGCAGCTTCTGTTGGGTGGGGGATACGGTGCGGGCGCTCGTGGCCTTGGCCGAACATCCGGGGGCCGTCGGTCAAATCTTCAACGTCGGTAGTGATGAAGAAGTGCGGATCATTGACGTCGCCCACCGAGTGAAATCTCTGACCGGAAGTGCTTCTCCCATCATCTTCGTCCCCTACGACCGCGCCTATGGCGATGGCTTCGAGGATATGCGGCGGCGCGTGCCCGATCTGACGAAGATTCGAGCGCTGATGGGGTATCAGCCTGCCGTTCGATTGGAAGAGATTTTGCGGCGGGTGATCGCCTACTATCGCCAGTTCGAGGGCACGTTGAAGCGAGATCTCGCGCACGCCATGTCCCCATCGCGCGTTTGAACGCCGCGCGCCTTCCCTCATAGTCGCGCGAGACCCCACTCGCCTTCTTGCTTGACACTTCAGCCGACCCCCTCTTATGGTGAATGTCTTCTCGACATCGGGACGATGTGTGGGATCATCGGCTACACGGGAACGCGCCCAGCGGCGATCCTTCTGCTGGAAGGGTTGAAGCGATTGGAGTATCGAGGATACGATTCGGCAGGAATCGCTGTGTCCGATGCCGAAGGGCGGATCCAGGTCTATCGAGCTCAGGGGAAGGTGGATCGGTTAGAAGAAGCGTTGCGCGGCCACCAGGTGGAAGGAACCTCGGGAATCGGGCACACGCGTTGGGCGACGCATGGGCGCCCGAGCGAGGAGAATGCCCATCCGCATCGAGATTGCACGGGTCGGGTAGCCGTTGTGCACAACGGCATCATCGAGAACTATCTCTCCGTGCGACGGGAATTGGAGGGACGGGGCCATCGCTTCAGATCGGAGACGGATACGGAGGTCATCGTTCATTTGGTTGAGGAAGAGCTGCGGGAGGTCCCGCTTCGGGAAGCCGTGCGTCGGACCGCTGAGCGGCTTCAAGGGGTTTTCGCGCTGGCGTTGATTTCGGCTCAAGAACCGGGGACGATTGTGGCCTTGCGACGAGGAGCGCCACTGGTAGTGGGCTTAGGGGAAGGGGAGTGTTGGGTGGCTTCGGATATTCCCGCCCTTTTGCCCTTCACGCGGCGGATGCATGTGCTGGAGGATGGGGAGTTGGCGCTTTTGACGCCACAGAAGGTGCAGGTGCTGGACAGCATGGGTCACGAGCGTCCACTGCGGGTGCAGCCGATCCTGTGGGATCCGATCTTGGTGGAGCGAGGGGGATATCGCCATTTCATGCTCAAGGAGATTCACGAGCAGCCGCGAGCGGTGCGAGAGACGATGAGTGCATATGCAGATGCAGCGTCGGGGGGGATCGCGTTCGGAGAGGAGATCGAAGAGGCGTTCAGGGAAGCCGAGGAGATCATCATCGTGGCGTGCGGGACGAGCTTTCATGCGGGTCTAGTGGGGAAATATCTGCTGGAGGAAGCGGCGCGGATTCGCGTGGAGGCAGAGCTTTCGAGCGAGTTTCGATACCGGCGTCCGGTGCTGCGGGAGAAGACGCTGCTTCTGGCCATTACGCAATCAGGGGAGACAGCCGATACGTTAGGGGCGGTGCGGGAGGCGCGGCAACAGGGGGTGCGAGTGTTTGCTCTGACGAACGTCTTGGGTTCGACGATCACGCAAGAGGTCGAGGGGGTTCTCTACACGCGAGCGGGCCCAGAGATCGGGGTGGCCGCGACCAAGACGTTCACGACGCAGCTCGTCGTGCTAGTGCTTCTGGCCCTGAAGCTGGGGCGCGAGCGAGGCGTGCTCTCTCCAGAAAAAGTACGGCAGGTGCTTGAGGAGCTTGCTCGTCTGCCGATTCGGATGGAACGGGTATTGGAGCGAGAGCGAGAGGTCGAGACTGTGGCCCGACGCTTTTCGGCAGCCAGGAATGCGCTCTATCTGGGGCGAGGCCTATTGTATCCCATCGCGCTAGAAGGAGCGTTGAAGCTGAAGGAGCTGAGTTATATCCATGCCGAAGGGTGTGCGGCTGGAGAGATGAAACACGGGGCGAATGCACTGTTGGATGACCAAGTGCCAGTCGTGGTGCTGGCGGCCTATGATCGAGGGGAGGAGCTGGGGCGGGTGCTCTATGAGAAGACATTCGCCAATTTGCTCGAGGTACGGGCCCGAGGGGCACCAGCGCTCGCCATTGTGCAGGAGATGGATGAGGAGGCCCTTCGGGCGTGTCGAGAAGATGCTGAAGCGGAGGTGCTGACGGTCCCCGCTGCGTCCCGATGGGTGATGCCGCTTCTGGCAATCCTACCCTTGCAGCTTCTCGCCTATCAGATCGCCGTCCGGCGCGGCTGCGACGTGGATCAGCCGAGAAACTTGGCCAAATCGGTCACTGTGGAGTGAAGTGCTCCCGGCAGGAATCGAACCTGCGGCCTAGCGCTTAGGAGGCGCTCGCTCTATCCAACTGAGCTACGGGAGCATCATCAGGACGGGTATTTTAGCAGGGAGACGACGCGATAGCCAGCCAAACGCTCGCGCCCTTTGAGGAACTCCAACTCGATGACGAATCCCACGCCGATGACCTGACCGCCGAGCTTTTCCACCAGCTCGATCGCTGCTTTCGCCGTCCCTCCCGTCGCCAGAAGATCGTCAATGATCAGGACGCGATGTCCCGGCTCGATGGCATCCTTGTGAATCTCCAAACGGTCGGTCCCGTATTCGAGCGTGTAGGTCACGCTCTCCGTAGGAGCCGGAAGCTTGTTCGACTTGCGCATGGGGATGAAACCGGCCCCGAGCTTATAGGCCAGGGCTGGGGCGAAGATGAAGCCGCGCGCCTCGATCCCGACGACGCGATCCACGCGTTCGCCCGCGAACGCTTCCGAGAGCAGATCCACAGTCGTGCGGAATCCCTCCGGATCTTTCAAAAGCGTCGTGATGTCGTAAAAGAGGATGCCTGGCTTGGGGAAATCCGGAATCTCTCGAATCAAACGTTTGAGTTTTTCCATGCACGTCGCTCCTCCGGTCATGAAGAGGCCTTCTCAATATGCGATGCCGAAATGGCGATAGCGGCCCGTCGGCTCCAAGATCTCTTCGGCGATATGCGTCACGCGAGCCGCTGCTGGGCCGCGGTGCAACTCGCGCTTGAAGGCCTCCATGGCTTCGGGATCGCCCTCGGCGACGACCTCCACGCGCCCATCCGGCAAATTGCGCGCATAGCCCACGATTCCATGGCGTTCCGCCGCCCGAAGGGCGAAATACCGATAGCCCACACCTTGCACAATCCCACTGATCAAAAAGCGGCGCGCGATGTGCATAAGAAACTGGTCGGGGCGAGTGGATTTGAACCACCGACCTCACGGTCCCGAACCGTGCGCTCTCACCAGGCTGAGCTACGCCCCGAAAGCAGATTCAAAATCATATGCCTCATCCCTGCGAATTGTCAACCACGCCTCGGCGACCTTGGAGGCTGGGGATGAGAGGAGCTCAGCCTCAGCTTGACGAAGCTTTTCGCTTCGGCTATACTCGCCCTAGCGATGATCACGCGCGTTCTTTGATAAGTCGTCCTCGAGGCGGGGCTTTCGTCCGCAATTCGAGAGCCAGTTCGAGCGAACTCTCAGGCGGTCTGCGCATGCGGGCGGCTCGTGAGAGAGCGAGGGGATCTTTTCGGAAAGGAGGTGGATGATCATGCGGTCACGTGCGTTTCAGTGGTTTCTCACGATCGGGATTCTCGGAGGATTCGTGCTTCCAGCTCTCGTCTTCACGCAGGGGACAGGGAGCGTCTACAATCCTCGGCTGCGGCGAACGTATCCGACGGTGAATGAGGCACTGGCGCAATCCCGAAATGGGGATACGTTGCTCATTGCAGGGAGAGTCGAAGGCGCCGTGAGTCTCGCTCTGGCCCCCGGTGGGATCACTCTCCTTGGGAGGGTAAATGGTGGCATTCCTGCAGTCATCTCGGTGGGGACGTGCCCGCCCAATCAAGCGGTAATCGACGCACGGGGGCGACGAGGCCACGTTCAAATCGTCGGGTTGAACATCGAGGTTCCATCCGGGTGCTACGGCATCCTCTCTGGGGAGAGTGGGATTCCCCTGACAGTGCGCAATTGCCGGCTGATTGGGCGTAATCAGTCGGCGCTCTTCTCCGGCATCGCCTTGATGAATGAATCCGGGGGACCATTCCTCATCCAAGGGAACCAAATCACGAATCAATTGGTGAGCGCTGCTATTCTCATCGATGGCCGGAGCACTTCGCCTCTCCAAGCGATCGTACGAGGAAATCGCATCGGCAGCGATGTGACGGCCGGGATCATCGTGTCGGATATTCCGCCGGGAAGCTCGGTCATCATCGAGCGAAACGTCCTGGATGGAGGAGACCTTGGACTAGGGGCCGTTGGCATCCTCCTCAATCCGGGCAGCAATGGAGTCGTTGTACAGCGCAATACGATCCTGAACTTCGGCACAGGGATCATCGTGGATGGAGCGCCCGGGAGTAAGATCCTGGCCAACCATCTTCAGGATAATCGGATCGGGATCGCCGTGGATACGACGGTGGCGACAAGCGGGACCCCGCCGGTGATCAACGATAACAACATCACGTGCACGAGCTTGGGCGCTTGTCGGGCGGCAGGGGCCGAAGGACTCAGCTTCGTCACGGGGACCTATACGCTGGATGCGCGGAACAATTATTGGGGAGCGAGTACGGGACCGGACTCAGCCGAGAATCCTGCTCCGGGCAATACGACGTGTCCCGAAGCGACGGGATCGAACTGCGCCGGACCGGCCGGAGGAGGAACGGGCTTACCCATTAACGCCCATGGCGTGGACTGCTCGGCCTCTGGAGGCGGATCGGTGAGAACGTGTCCTATCCGAACAGCGCCCAATCGGCTCGCAGGAGCCTGAGGCATCCTTCCCTTGTTGACGATGGAGAGGGAGCACCCTCCGATGCAACGGGAGGCGGCTTCGTCGGAGGATGATGACCCGTTAGAGGGATGTGAAACGAACGGCTCTTGCTCTGGCGCTCATCTTCGCTGGGCCGTCCCTCGGTCAGGTGCAGAAGTATGGGGGAACATGGGGGCTGCTCCTTTATGTTCTCTCGGTCTTCGGCTTTTGGGGCCTCGCGTCTGGATTTCTTCACAGATGGGGAGGCAAGCTACCGGAGCGCTGGATCCATGGATTCGCTGCTGCGACGGGATCGGTGCTCTTGCTGGCGTTCTTGGTGCTCTATCCTTTGGCTGACTCGGGGATCATAGGGGGGGGGAGCGATCGGGATGATGCGTTGAATCTCGGCGTCGGTGAGTTGCTCCATGGGCGCTGTCCGTATCACGTCACGACCTATTTGGGGAATCCGATCGCTCCGCTTCCAGGAGGCTTGTTCCTCTCGCTCCCCTTCGTCCTGCTGGGAAACAGCGCTTATCAAAACTTCTTCTGGCTCGCCATCTTTTTCTTCCTCGCCCACCAAATCTTGCGCGAAGGCCGGCAGGCGCTTCTTCTCCTCTGGAGTCTTCTCGCGTTCTCGCCGGTGCTCTTGCAACAGATCATCACCGGCGGCGACCTTCCCGCCAATAGCATTGCCGTTCTTGTCTTCTCCTGGCTTCTAATTGGTGCTCCCGAAAGGTGGAAATGGGCGGCAGCTCCTCTTCTGGGGCTTGGATTGGCCTGGCGGGTGCACTTTCTGCTCCTTCTGCCACTGCTCTTCGCGCTCCTTCGGCGAGAGGTCGGAGGGAAGATGGCGCTCGGACTCATGGGACTCGTCCTGGGGACCTTCAGCGGCATTGTCTTGCCCTTCGCGCGGCACGCCCCACATGGCGTCGCTCCATTCCTGGAACAGAACAAATTCGCTCGGTTCGATGAAGCCTTCCCCCATGTGAGCCTCTTTGTTCTGCTCGCGGCATGGGGATATGCGTTCATCCGCTCTCGCGCGAGCACAGACGTGATTGGTTTCTTCCGGGAGAGTGCGCGGGTGCTCGCCTTCCCTATCGCCTGTGGCTTGATCCTCGCGACGCTTCGAGCTGGGCAGCTCGACGTGCATCTGGCCGATTATGGAGTGAGCTTCCTGTTCTTCGGAGCACTCGCCTGGTGGAAGTCATTCGTTGGTGAGCTTCCCGATCGCGAGTCGTCCTCCTGATCCATGAGGTGGGCACAAGGAGCGTGATTCGGCCCAGCGTTTGACACATTCCTCGGCACTGCCCTACCATTTACACTCCGAGTCATGACGGAGGGGGACGTATGGCGACAAAAGAGGCGACGAGCCACTTGGAAGAAGCCCTCAACCGATGGGAGCAACAAACGCTTCAGCCAACCCTCGCGCGCTTGCCGGAGCGGGCCGCGGAATTCACGACGACGTCACTGAGACCGATCAAGCGCTTGTACACCCCTCTGGACATTCAACACCTTGATTTCGAGCGCGACATCGGTTTTCCCGGCGAGTATCCGTTCACGCGCGGCATTCATCCGACGATGTATCGAGGAAAGCTATGGACGGTGCGGCAGTTCGCTGGCTTCGGTACGGCCTTCGACACGAACAAGCGCTTCAAATATCTCCTGGAGCAAGGACAGACGGGATTGTCGGTCGCGTTCGATTTGCCGACGCTCATGGGATTGGATTCGGATCATCCGCTCTCAGAAGGGGAGGTGGGGAAGTGCGGAGTGGCCATCTCCAGTCTCGAAGACATGGAAGTTCTCTTCGAGGGCATCCCGTTGGAAGAAGTCACGACTTCGATGACGATCAACGCGCCGGCGGCCGTCATCTTCGCCATGTATCTGGTGGTCGCTGAGAAGCAGGGAGCCGATTGGAAGAAGATCTCCGGGACGATTCAAAACGACATCCTGAAGGAATACATCGCGCAAAAGGAGTGGATATATCCTCCGGAGCCCTCGATGCGCTTGATCGTGGACACGATCGCCTTTTGTACGCAGGAGGTACCGCGTTGGCATCCCATCTCGATCTCGGGCTATCACATTCGCGAGGCGGGGGCGACGGCCTTACAGGAGCTGGCGTTCACCCTGCGGAATGGGATCGAGTATGTGGAGTGGTGCGTGCGCGCCGGTCTGGATGTGGATGCGTTCGCCCCACGCCTCTCGTTCTTCTTCAATTGCCATAATGATTTCTTCGAGGAGATCGCGAAGTTCCGAGCGGCGCGAAAGGTCTGGGCGCGCGTGATGCGGGAACGGTTCGGCGCACGCGATCCGCGCTCCTGGATGTGTCGCTTCCACACGCAGACGGCCGGATGTAGTCTGACGGCGCAGCAGCCCTACAACAACATCGTGCGCACGACGATTCAGGCGCTCGCGGCTGTGCTCGGCGGGACGCAGAGCCTGCACACGAACGCGTTGGACGAGGCGCTCGCCTTGCCGACGGAATTCGCGGCCATGCTCGCGGTCCGCACGCAACAGATCATCGCGCACGAATCGGGCGTCGTGAACACGGTGGATCCCTTGGGCGGAAGCTATTTCGTCGAGGCGTTGACCAGCGAGATGGAGCGCGGTTGCTACGAATACTTCGAGAAGATTGACGCGATGGGAGGGATGATCGCCGCCATCGAGCGCGGCTTCCCTCAGAAGGAGATTCAGGAGGCGGCTTATCGCTACCAGCAGGCTGTAGATCGGCGCGAGAAGATTATCGTTGGCGTCAACGAATATGTCCTGGAGAAAGAACCGATCGAGGTCCCCATCCTCTATATTGACGAATCGGTCGCGGAGATCCAGAGGGAGCGGCTGCGGCGCCTGCGCGCGCGACGCGACAACGCGAGGGTGCAGCGCACGTTGGAGGCGTTGAAGGAAGCCGCGCGTGGTACCGAGAACACGATGCCGTATATCCTCGAGTGCGTGCGCGCCTATGCGACGCTCGGGGAGATCTGCGACGCCTTGAAGGAGGTCTTCGGCGAGTATCAAGAGCCGCCGTTCTGATCGGGGGGCCTTTGGGAGCGGCCCTGTGGGGAGTTATGGGCGAACGAAAGATTCGCGTGCTGATCGCGAAACCCGGCTTGGACGGACATGATCGAGGCGCGAAAGTCGTCGCGCGGGCCTTGCGCGATGCGGGCATGGAGGTGATCTACACGGGACTTCGGCAAACGCCGGAGCAGATCGTCACGGCGGCGCTTCAAGAAGACGTGGACGTCATTGGTCTTTCCATTCTCTCTGGAGCGCACATGACGCTTGTTCCCCGCGTGATGGAGTTGGTGCGGGAGAAAGGCCTCACGGATGTCGTCGTCTTCGTCGGCGGGATCATTCCGCAAGAAGACATCCCGAAGCTGAAGGCATTGGGCGTGGCCGAGGTCTTCTTGCCGGGGACGCTGTTGGAACAGATCGTACAGGCAGTGCGACAGATCGTGAAGCGACCGCTCGGGACATCGGAGTGAACGTGCTCGCGGAAGGTCTGTGCGTCCACAAGCGTTCCGTCACCGAAGCGCCTCCATGTCTGAGGAAGCGAGCTTTCGCTCCTTCGAAGGGAGAACGGCGATGATGGATGTCCTGACGATTGTGCTTCTCGCTCTTGGCTATGTGCTCCTCATGCGGTACGTTTTTCCTCGGCTTGGCGTGCCGACGTGACTCTCGCGCTCATCGTGCGCCGAGGATCGGCCATCGCAAGAGACGAGAAGATCTCCCAGGGAGCGATGAGACGTGTCGGCATCCGAGGGCGATAGCCGCATCGGCATTCACGCCTCGATCTCCGGAGAATTGGCCCACGCGCTGAGGGAGGCGGCCGAGCTGGGATGTCAAACCGTACAACTCTTCTCGCGTAATCCCCGCGCGTGGACGGTGCGCGCGCTCGATGCCGATGAGGTTGCTGCTTTTCGTCGCGAGCGCGAGCGACTCGGGCTGGATCCCGTCATCATTCACGCTCCGTATCTTCTCAACCTCGCGGCAGCGAATCCGGAAATAAGAGAGCGATCCATTGGCGCTCTTCGGCAAGAGATTCAGCGCGCGGTGCAGTTGGGCGCCGAGTATCTCGTCCTTCATCCCGGAAGCGCTCCCGGTTGCTCCCCGGAAGAAGGGATTCGCGCGTGCGCCCGCGCCCTCCGGCGAGCGGTGCGCGGCATGACCCTGGATTCGCTCACTATTCTGCTGGAGAACACGGCCGGTCAGGGGCATCAGATCGGGTGGCGGTTCGAGCATCTGGCGGCGCTTCTCGATGAGTTGGAGGGGATCCCGGTCGGCATCTGTTTGGATACGGCGCATGCGTTCGCCGCCGGATACGATCTGGCGACTGAAGCGGGATTCGCTGAAACGCTGGCCCGGTTGCGGGCGACGGTGGGCTTAGAGCACGTGCGCCTCTTGCATCTCAACGATACGCGCGTGGCGCGCGGTGGGCGCGTGGATCGGCATTGGCATGTCGGTGAGGGAAATCTCGGCGCGGAGGCCTTCCGTCGCCTCCTCGCGAATGTGGCTTTCCGAGGACGTCCGCTCATCCTCGAAACGCCGAGGAAGACGTTGGAGGATGATCGCCGGAATCTGGCGCGCGTTCGTGCCTGGGTTGCTTCCAATGGATGAATATGCTAGGCTATCGCGCGAATTCGATGGACGGTGAGGAAGGTGCGAGCACGGCGAGCGCTCAAGCTGATGGGATAGCGTGAGGCGAAAGCGGCACATGGCGATCCTTCATTTCCCCTTCGGCATTCGATGGACGACGTCTCTTCGTGCCGAAGGGGCGCGACCTCGTTCTTCGCAGGGCGATCCCGATGAAACTCCATCGCTCCTTCGAGCGTAGTTTCTGGCGTGACGATAAGGAAGGGGGAAGGCGTATGAAGAGACGAATGTTCGATGGGCTGCTTGCTGGGGTCGGGATCCTGACCCTGATGATGGGAGCTCTGCGGCTGACGTGGGCGCAGCAGCCGCCGGCATCGTCGGGACATCAGGAGACGACTCGACCTCAAGTCATTCTGGAACGGGTGAAACCGCTTCGCGTGCCGCGCGTGGGCGTGAATCCGGATCAGCTCCTTTATCTCTCCTTGCACGACGCGATCTTGAAGGCTCTGGAGAACAACAATCAGATTCAAATCGAGCGCATGAGCGTGCAATCGAGCGAACAGAGCCTTCTAGCGGCGCGTGGCGCCTATGACATTCTCTTCAGCTTTGACACGACGGGGACGACGGCGACGCGCCCGAGCACCAGCTCCTTCACCACGGGCGCGGATAATCCGGCCTTCACCAATCGGCAGCTCAACTATAACCTCTCGTTGCAGCAACTGTTGCCGACTGGCGGGACGTGGCGCTTTCAGATCTTGAACACCCGACAGACGACCGATCAAGTCTTCGTCTCGCGTTTCTTGGGCATCGAGAGTCGCGATTCAGCGGTCGCCTTTAATCCGTCTTTTGTGAGCACCGTGCAGTTCGAGCTGCGCCAGCCGTTGTTCCGGAATTTCCGCATGGATCAAACGCGGCGGCAGATCGAGATCGCGAAGCGGGCGCTCGATCTCTCCGATAGTCAATTCCGGCAGCGCGTGATCGAGATCATCACGCAGGTGCAGAACGCCTATTGGGATCTCGTCTTCGCCATCCGTAACGTGGAGATCGCGCAGCAGTCGCTCGAGCTGGCGAAGGCGAATCTGGAGAACAATCGGCGGCAAGTGCAAGCGGGGACCCTCGCGCCGATCGAGCTGGCGCAGTCCGAGGCTGAGGTGCAACGCCGAACACAGGAGGTGACGGCGGCCATCGGGCAAGTCACCGTCGCCGAGAACGCGCTCAAGAATTTGATCCTCGGCGATCCCAACTCGCCGGAGTGGTCGGCCAACATCGTCCCGACCGAGAGCATCGACTTCCTGCCGCCAGCCGTGGATTTCGAGAGCGCGTTGCGGGTGGCGATGATGAATCGCCCTGAGCTGGAGCAGTTGCGCTTTCGGAGGGCGCAAAATGAGATCGACCTGAAGTACCTCCGGAACCAGATGCGACCGCAGATTGATCTCGTGGCGACGTATGGGAGTTCGGGCTTGGCGGGCACACCGACGATGGTAACGCGCATCAAAGTGGACGAGGAGGGGAATCCGATCACGGATCCGGATACCGGAGATCCTATTTTGGAGCGCGTGCCGCGCGATGTACCTCCGCGCTTCATCGGTGGACCCGCGAAGGCCTTGCGCACGGCGTTCTCGAATGATTTCCGCTCCTACAGCTTTGGTCTCTCGTTCAGCTTCCCCTTGCGGAATCGGACGGCCGAGGGAAATTTTGGCGCGGCGCTGGCGCAGCAGCGCAGCCTCGATTTTCAGGAGCGGCAGTTGCTCCAGCAGATCAGCGTCGAGGTTCGGAATGCGCTGCAGCAGGTAGAAGTCGCCCGCCAGAACATCGAGGCCGCGCGCGCGGAGCGGATCGCGCGCGAGCGCCAGCTGGAGGGCGAGCAAAAGAAATTCGAGGCTGGACTCTCGACGACGTTCTTCGTCCTGCAATTTCAGAACTTCCTGGCCGCCGCGCGAGCGCAGGAGCTGCAAGCGCTGGTCAATTACAACAAGGCGATCGCCAATCTCCAGCGCGTGATGTCCACGACGCTGGACGCGTACAATATCAAAATCTCCGCACAATCGGGCAAGTGACGGCTCTCGGAGGCCTCGCTGCGTGACGCGGGGCCTCCCGCGCATCTCCTCGCGCGGAGGCCGACGCTCGCTCTCTACCCGTATATGAAGATCTCGGCCACGCTCATCGCCGGCAATGAGGAGGATCGCATCGGCGACGCGCTCGCGTCCGTCGCGTGGGCCGATGAGATCATCGTCGTCGTGGATGCCCGCAGCACAGATCGCACGGCGGAGATCGCTCGACAGTACACGGACCGCGTCTTCGTGCGCCCGTGGTCGGGCTATGCCGCGCAGAAGACTTTCGCCGATCAGCAGGCCACGCACGAATGGATTTTTTCGCTCGATGCCGATGAGCGCGTTTCACCAGCATTGCGGCGCTCGATCGAGCGCCTGAAGCGTGAAGGTCCACGACATGATGGGTATCGCGTCGCGCGCCGCGCGTGGTATCTCGGGCGCTGGATTCGGCACAGCGGTTGGTATCCGGATTATCAACTCCGCCTCTATCGTCGCGATCGGGCGCGATGGGTCGGTGATTACGTCCATGAATCCGTGCGCGTCGAAGGAAGTGTAGGGACGCTGGAGGGCGAACTCTGGCACCTGACGCGGCGCAGCTTGAGCGAGCATCACGAGGTCTTGAATCGCTATACGACGCTCGCCGCAGAGGAAGCTTTCGCTCGGGGGAAGCGCGCCGGGTGGTTCGCCTTGTGCCTGCGACCGTTATTGGCCTTCCTGCGAAGCTATGTGCTCCGACAGGGATTTCGCGATGGGATCCCCGGACTCGTGATCTCAGGCTTTGCCGCCTACTACGTCTTCCTCAAGAATGCCAAGCTGTGGGAACGCGTGCACTTTCCCGAAGGATGGGGGCAGCCGCCCGTCGGCAGAGACTTCACGAGCGCAGAAATTCCAGGACAGCGCGGTTGAAGGCATCGGCCCGTTCGATGAAGACGGCATGTCCGGCGCCTTCGATGATGTGCAGTTGGGCATTGGGAATCCGCGCCGCGAGATTCCGTGAATTCTGCGGCGGGATCAAGAGGTCAGCATCCCCCGTGAGGAGAAGTGTCGGCGCTCGAATAGCGGAGACGCGATCCTCGGCGTTGAACGCCATGATGGCCTGAATTTGGGCGAGGAACGTTTGCTCGGCGATCGGATGGGCCAGCCGACGCTGCACGAGATCTTCGACCTCCTCGGGATGTTCAGCCAGGAAGCGCGTCGTGAAGACGATGGGCAGGCCAGCGCGCACGCGTTCTTCCGTGTTCAACCCTTCCGGCGAGAGAAACGCTTGGATGAGCTCGGGGGGAGCGGAGATGTGGTTCGGTCCCCCAAAGCTCGTGCTTACGAGGACGAGTCGCTCGACGAGCGACGGATAAGCCAAGGCCAGTTCTTGCGCGATGAATCCCCCCATCGAAGCGCCGAGGACATGAGCGCGTTCGATCCCAAGCGCGGCGAGCAGCGCAGCCGCGTCCTCGGCGAGCGTGCGTATGGTGAAGGGGGCCTCTCCCAGTTCCGAGGCCCCGATCCCGCGGTTATCGAAGACGATCGTGTGAAAATGGGGGGAGAACGCCGGGATTTGCTTGTACCAGATCCAGTGTCCAACGCCGAGCCCAGCGATGAGCAATAGCGGCGCCCCAGTCCCGTGCGTCTCGTAGTACAGCCGAACGCCGTTGGCCAGGACCGTCGGCACGCTACATCAACTCTTCGATCAACTCCTCGAAGACAGCGCGCTCCGGTCTCAGGGGATGGTGCACCAGCGGCCCTTTTCGCAAGGCCGGTTCGCTGTCTTCATAGATCGGTTGTTCGTCTCGATAGAAGAGACCGATGGGGATGCGATCGCCCCATTCGAAGGACCGCTGCAGCGCCGCCATGACATCAGACGGATCGTATCCGGGCTCTTCTTCGAGCTTATAGATGCGTTGTTTGAACCACGGGTAGGTGTTGACCTTGTTGTAGGTCACGCACGGGCTGAAGACGTCTATGAGCGCGAACCCACGATGGGCGATCCCCCCGGCGATCAATTGCGCCAGGTGTTCGGGCTCACCCGAGAACCCCCGCGCGACGTAGGTCGCTCCAGAAACGAGCGCCAATGCGATGGGATTGATCGGCGGCTCAGCGTTCCCGCGGGGGGTGGATTTCGTGCGCACATCCTTCATCGTCGTCGGTGACGCTTGCCCCGTGGTGAGGCCGTAGATCTGGTTGTTCATCACAACGTAGGTGATGTCAATGTTCCGGCGCATGGCATGGATGAAATGCCCGATGCCGATGCCGTAGCCATCTCCATCACCGCCAGTGACGACGACGTGCAGATCGTGATTGGCGAGCTTAATGCCTTGGGCCACGGCGACAGCGCGCCCGTGCAGGCTGTGGACGCCATAGGCGTGAATGAAGCCCGGCAGGTTCGAGGAGCAGCCGATGCCAGAGATGATCACCAGGTCCTTCGGCTTGATGCCGAGCTTTCCGGCTGCCATCTTCACGGCCTTCAGGACGCCGAAGTCGCCGCATCCCGGGCACCAATCGGGATCAACCGGTCCGGCGTAAACTTCAATTGGAAGCTCGATGACAGTCGCCATAGTCCTCCTTCTCCTTGTCCTCCTTCAGGACACCAATTCCGCTGGTTGCCAATGATACGTCGAGCCCGTCTCGACGCCGATGAACAATCGCCCGCGCGTTTGCCCCGTCTCGCGCGAGATGATCTCCACATCCCAAATGGGTTCCTCGAACCCATCGCGCTCGAGGCGGGAGATGCGTCCAGGACGGGCATCGTCATCGAGATGGGTGCGGATATAGTGATACGCGATCTCGCGCGCTTCGTCTTCGGTGACGTCGAGCGTGTGTGATGCTCCTTCGAGGATCGCCTTCACCCGCTCGACGATATATCGAGGCTCGAAGGGCTCGCCGTCGTATTTGCGAATGTGGGCATCCACGGAGATGCCCGTCTCCGCCCGGAGGTAGCGCGCGAACTGTCCGCTGTAATTCGCCTCGACGCAGATCGTCTTCCGGCAGCGTCGCAAGATCTCAGCCACTTCGCGCGCGTGGAAGGGGAAGAGGTATTTGATGTGCAAGTGATTCGCGCGGATCCCCTCCTGGGCGAGCTTCTCTATGGCCTCGCGAATGACGCCCTTGGTGGAGCCCCACCCGATCAACGTCACCTCCGCGTCCTCCGGTCCTTCGAGCGTAGGCGGAGGAAGCTCGCGAAGAACGGCCTCGAGCTTGCGCATCCGCTTCTCGTGAATCTTGCGTCGCACCGGAGGACAGGTGAAGACGTCGCTGATGAGGATCCCCTCCTCATCGTGATCATCGGTGGCCGCGACGTGAGCGGCGCCTTCGGTCCCTGGGAGGGCGCGCGGAGAGACGCCCGAGCGGGTGAAGGCGTAGCGCTTGTACTTCCCTTGGGATTCGTCCCACTCGGTCACCAACTCCCCGCGCTCAATGGGGACATCGTAGCGCAGAGCGTCGGGCTCGATCGTCTCCGGATGCTCGCTGAGTAACAGATCGCTCATGAGGATCACGGGCAGCTGATACTTCTCGGCGAGGTTGAACGCCTCGACCGCTGCCGCGAAGCAGTCCGCCACATCTCCAGGGGCGATGATGACGCGGGGATAATCGCCTTGCGAGGCGCCGAAGACCTGATTGAGATCGCCCTGCTCAGTCTTCGTCGGCAAGCCCGTCGAAGGCCCTCCGCGCTGCACCTCGATGACGACGACGGGGGCTTCGATCATCCCCGCTTGTCCGATCGCCTCCGTCATCAAGGCGAAGCCGCCGCCCGATGTCCCGCACATGGCGCGAACGCCAGCGTATCCGGCCCCAATGGCCATGTTCACGACGGCCAACTCATCCTCGCACTGCTTGACGACGATGCCGCAGCGCTCAGCGTGAGCAGCCATCCAGTGGAGGATCGAGGAGGCCGGCGTCATCGGGTAAGCCGAATAGAACTTGCACCCGGCCGTCACCGCCCCGATGGCGAAGGCCTCATTCCCCGTGATGAAGGGCCGACGCACATGGGTGAATGTCCACGTGTAGCCGAGCGGGACGAAGTGCTCCTTCGCGTAGTCATATCCCGCTCGCGCAATGGCGACGTTCTGATCAATGACGGCTTGTCCCTTATGCTTGAACGTATCGGTGAGCACACTCGCCGCCGTCTCGAAGTCCAATCCGATCAGAAAGAGCAAAGCGCCGAGTGCCACCGTGTTCTGCATGACCGGCGGGACCTTTCCAAACGGCTTCGTGATCGTGGAGACCGGCAGCGGAACCGGCAATACGTTGTCTCGCAGCAACGTCGGATCGAGCTTCAGCTTGTCGGAGTTGTAGATGATCGCTCCACCGGACTCGACCTCGCGGGCATGTCGCTCGATCGAATCCTGATTCAGGGCAATGAGGACGTTCACGTGATCTCCATGAGAGGTCAGCTTCTTCTCCCCGATCCGAACGCGCAACCAAATGTGCCCGCCGCGAATGACAGATTGGTAGCTGTTGTAGGCATAGACGTACAGGCCTAATCGAGCGGCCGTCTTAGCCAGCGTATCACCCGTCTTATCCAGGCCATCGCCAGCCGCTCCGCCAATGCCGACGGTGACTTCTCGCATGGTGTCCTCTCCTCGTTCAAAGATGATGAGAGCTGTCGGGATGGCAGGTCTTGCAATTTCCCGATAGCCGGGACATGACCTTCTTCACCTCACCTCGCTCCACAATCAAACCACAATGATAGGTCCATGGTCCCTGACCGTCAAGCCAAAGGCGCCGGGGATCGCCCGACGCCCCCTCCGGGGCGAGGGATCGTGATATACTAGCGCGTATGGCGCGATGGGGCATTTACGTGCACATTCCGTTTTGCCCATACAAGTGCTCGTATTGCGACTTCGACTCCGGCGTGTATCCGGAGTCGCTGATCGCCGCTTACCTGGCCGCGCTGAAGCAAGAGATCGGGCGAACGAGCGCTTTGTTGGCTGGTGAGGAGGCGTTCGTGGATACGATTTATTTTGGCGGCGGGACGCCCTCGTTGCTTGACCCGGAGAGGCTCGGCGATCTGCTTTGGACTCTGCGCCGAAGCTTCCTCGTCCATACCGGCGCCGAGATCACCATTGAAGCGAACCCGGGGACGCTCACGGCGCAGAAGGCGCGGGCGCTCCGTCAACTGGGCGTGAATCGCGTGAGCCTCGGCGCGCAGACCTTCTCCGAAGACGAATTGCGGGTGCTCGGGCGTCACCATACAGTGGAACACGTTGTCGAGTCCATCGCTCTTCTCCGAGAGGCCGGAATAGAGAACGTGAACCTGGACTTGATCCTCGGGATCCCGGGCCAAGATCTGGCGAGTTGGAAGCGAACCATGGAACACGTCTTCGCGCTGCGGCCGGCGCATATTTCGGTCTACCTGTTGGAAGTTCACGAGGAGACGCCGCTGGCGGCTCAATTGGCGCGCGGCGTCCTCGTCGAACCGGACGAGGCGCTCACCGTTCAAATGTACGATTGGTTCCTCGATCGAGCCGAAGCCGAGGGATACGAGCACTACGAGATCTCGAACTTCTGCCGCCCGGGATTCGCTTCTCGACACAATCTCAAATATTGGTCCGACGAGCCGTATCTTGGCTTCGGTTGCAGCGCCCATTCGTACGATTTTCGAGAGCGACGATGGAATCTGGCGACGCCTCGCGCCTATGTGGAGGCCATGCGCGAGCGAGGAGAAGCTGTCGCGGGCCGGATCCCCATGACCGAGTCGCGGCGGATCGAAGAAGCGCTCATGCTCGGGCTGCGCCGATGTGCGGGGGTGGATTTGAACGCCTTTCGGGAACGCTACGGCGTGGATGTGCTCGAACGCTATGGGGCGCAACTGGCGCCTTTGGAGGATGCTGGACTCATCGAGATCAGCGATGGCGTCCTTCGCCTCACGCGAAAAGGATTCGTCCTCGCCAACGAGGTGTTTGCCGTCTTCGTCTGAGGTCGGGTACAGTTATCCCCCACGCGATAGAGAGGGCGACGATGCGGCTGATTGATTTTCGAAGCGATACCGTGACGCGGCCGACGCCAGAGATGCGCGAGGCGATGGCCCGCGCTGAGGTCGGCGACGATGTCTATCTGGAAGATCCGACGGTGAATCGCTTGCAGGAGCGCGCGGCCGAGATCTTTCGGAAAGAAGCGGCGCTCTTCGTCCCCTCGGGGACGATGGGAAACCAGATTTGCGTGAAAGTGCACACGCGTCCCGGACAGGAGGTGATCCTCGAGGAGAAGAGCCACATCTACAATTTCGAGATGGCGGCGATGGCCGTGATCTCTGGGACTCTTCCGCGCGTTGTGCGGGGGCGCGAGGGCCTCCTGGATTGGCCGACGATCGAGGCGGCATTGAGTCCGGCAGTGTATTACCGCGCACCCACGGGATTGATCTGCTTGGAGAACACGCATAATTTGGCAGGAGGGACGGTCCTGCCCCTGGAGGTGGCGCGTGAGATCTGTGCGCGCGCGCATGAGCGCGGCGTGCCCGTGCATCTGGATGGAGCGCGCCTGTTCAATGCGGCCGTCGCCTGTGGGCGATCGGTCGCGGAGTTGGCCGAGCCCTTTGATTCCGTGATGGTGTGCCTCTCGAAAGGGCTCGGCGCTCCGGTCGGTTCGCTCATCCTCGGCTCGCACGCGTTCATCGAAGAAGCGCGCGCCGTGCGCAAGATGCTCGGCGGAGGGATGCGGCAAGTGGGTGTGCTCGCCGCCGCCGGATTGATCGCCTTGGAGAAAATGCCCACCCGCCTCATCGAGGATCATGAGAATGCGCGCTTGCTCGCCTTTGGGTTGGCTGAGCTTCCGGGACTCGCACTCGATCCCGAGAAGGTCCAGACGAACATCGTCATTGTGGACGTGGCGGGAACGGGTTGGACAGCGGCTGAGTTCGTCGCGCGACTTCGAGCGCGAGGGGTTTTAGTGGGGAGCCTCGATACGACGACCGTTCGCTTCGTGACGCATTACGAGGTCAGCCGCGACGATTGCCTAATGGCGCTTCGCCTCATTCGCGATGTCCTTCGAGAGGCTCCTGGAGCGACGGCCTAGGGCCCCGATGCCGAGGAGAGGGATCATCACCATAGATGGGCCGGCCGGATCGGGCAAGAGCACGGTGGGACGGCTCTTGGCCCGACGGCTCGGCTATCTCTACATGGACACGGGCGCAATGTATCGCGCGCTCGCATGGAAGGCCCTTCAATTGGGAATCGCCCTGGAGGACTCAGAGGCGCTCACGCGCTTGGCCGAAGCCTCGCGCATTATGCTCTCGGGAGATCCCGAACACGTGCGCGTCACCATTGATGGTCACGACGTGACCGAAGCGATCCGCTCTCCGGAGATCAGCCGCGCTGCCTCTGTCATTGCGACGATCGAAGGCGTTCGACGCGCGATCGTCGCTGCGCAGCGGGAGATGGGGCGGGAGGGCGGCGTTGTGCTCGAAGGTCGAGATACGGGGACGGTCGTCTTTCCCGACGCCGATGTGAAATTCTTCTTGGACGCGCGCCCCGAAGTGCGCGCGCAGCGGCGATTGGAGCAAGAGCGCGCGCAAGGCCGTGCGGTCTCGTTCGAGGAGACGCTGCAAGAGACGCTCGAGCGCGATCGTCGGGATCAAGAGCGCTCGGCTTCCCCCCTCCGTCGGGCAGAGGATGCCATCTATCTTGATTCCTCCGACGTGAGCGTCGAGCAGGTCGTCGAACACATGCTGGAGATCATCCAGCAGCGGTTGCCCGAAGGGACATCGTCTCGTTCCGCTCAGTCATGAGCGAGGCGCGCGCGCCGTTCGATGAAAAGACCCGCGTTGCGGGATTGGCGACGTAGACAAGGAACCATCCGGCATAGCCGAGCAGCGAGAGCACATGCCCGAGACGGAGGACAACCGTCGAAGCGGTGATTTTCCCTAACCCATCTCCGCTGCGCCTGTCACAAGAAGCACCACGTGATGAACCGAAAGGGAACCTACGCGCCTGCGCTCGCGGCGAAGATAGCTCGGATCATGAGTGGTGCATCGAAGGGGAGAAGCATCCCCCGCGCGCAGCACTGCCGTCGAGCGCGCGGGGGCCGTCCTCGCTCATGAGCACCCGGTCGTCCCGCCACAGTTGAAGCAGCGGTAGCACGAACCATTCCGCACCATGATGGCCCCGCAGTCTGGACATACAGGAGCATCCGCTTGATTGATGTACGTGTCGCGCGCGATGGGGGCTTCGTGTCGCCCTTCGAGCGTCGCGGATCGTTCCGATTCGGCGGCGAGTCGCGCTCGCGCCTGAGGCGTCAATACGCCCAGTTGCGCTTGCGTCGCTGTATCCAGGAACTGCGAAGCCAGCCACCGGAAGATGTAGTCCACGAGCGATTTCGCCACGCGGATCTCCGGATTGGTCGTTACTCCCGAAGGCTCGAAGCGCATGTGGCTGAACTTACGCACGAGGACTTCCAAGGGAACCCCGTACTGCAGGGCGATGGAGATCGCCGTCGCGAAGGCATCCATCAGGCCGGAGATCGTGCTCCCTTCCTTGGCGACGGTGACGAAAATTTCGCCCGGACTGCCGTCCTCATACATGCCCACGGTGATGTAGCCGTCGTGAACCGATCCGTCTTGCGTCGTGATCGTGAAATGGTGTGTGATCGCTCGACGGGTATCGGGCAATCGGCGTCGGACCGGACGGTGCGACGTCTCCGATGGAAGCGCCTCGGCCGTCTTCCCCTCATTGACGTTCGGGGACGAGCGTTCCTTCTCCTCTTTGCTCGTCGAGAGCGGCTGCGTGCGCTTGGAACCGTCGCGGTAAATGGCGATGGCCTTGAGCCCCATCCTCCAAGCGTCAATGTAGAGCTGCTCGATCTCCTCGACCGTGATGTCATGCGGGAGGTTGCACGTCTTGCTGATGGCACCGCTCAAGAAGGGCTGTACAGCGGCCATCATCCGCACATGTCCCATGTAGTGAATCGAGCGCTGACCGTTGGCGGGACGAAAGGCGCAATCGAAGACCGGGAGATGGTCCTCCCTGAGATGCGGAGCGCCCTCGATCGTCCCGCGCTCTTCGAGATACGCCATGATCTCGCGGATCTGCCCTTCATCGTAGCCCAATCGGCGAAGGGCGCGCGGGACCGTTTGATTGACGATCTTGATGACGCCGCCGCCGACAAGCTTCTTGTACTTGACCAGGGCGATGTCGGGCTCGATCCCCGTCGTGTCGCAATCCATCATGAACGAGATCGTCCCCGTCGGAGCGAGCACGGTCACTTGGGCATTTCGATATCCATAGATCTCGCCCATGCGGAGTGCTTCCTCCCACACGTCCTCGGCCGCCTCCATCAGATCCGGTGGGACCAGCCGCCGATCAATTCGAGCTAAGCTGTCGCGATGTTTGCGAATGACCCGCAGCATGGGTTCGCGATTGATCGCGAAACCGGCAAAGGGTCCCATGTGTTCGGCGATCATGGCCGACGTCAGGTAAGCTTGCCCGGTCATTAAGGCCGTGATCGCCGCAGCATATGCGCGCCCCTCTTCGGAATCATAGGGGAGACCACGCGACATGAGGAGAGCACCGAGATTGGCGTATCCGAGTCCCAGTTGTCGAAAGGCGATGGCATTGTGCGCGATCTTCGGCGTCGGATAGCTCGAATTCCCCACGATGATCTCCTGCGCCAGGATCATGATCGAAACGGCGTGTCGAAACGCTTCGATGTCAAATTCGCCATCCGGACGGACGAAGCGCATCAAGTTGAGCGACGCCAGGTTGCAGGCGCTGTCGTCCAGGTGCATATACTCGGAGCACGGATTGCTGGCATTGATGCGCCCACTGTTGGGGCAAGTGTGCCAATCGTTGATCGTCGTGTCATATTGCATCCCCGGATCACCGCACTCCCATGCCGCCTGCGCGATCTGGCGCAGGATCTCTCGCGCGGGCAGCACTTCCACGACTTCTCCCGTCGTGACGGCGCGCAACGGCCATTCGCGATCTTCGAGCACCGCGCGCATGAATTCATCCGTCACGCGGACGGAATTGTTGGCGTTCTGGTATTGGATTGAGATCCAGCCTTCGGAATCGAGGGAGGACATGTCATACCCGGCCTCGGCGAGCGCATAGGCTTTCCGTTCTTCTTTCGCCTTGCACCAAATGAACTCAAGGATATCGGGATGATCCACGTTGAGGACGACCATCTTGGCCGCCCGTCGGGTCTTCCCGCCACTTTTAATCGTCCCGGCGATGGCATCCGCGCCACGCATGAAGGAGACGGGACCCGATGCCCTCCCACCTTTGGAGAGATATTCTTTCGAGGAACGCAGCTTCGAGAGATTAATCCCCGATCCCGATCCGCCTTGGAAGATCTTGCCTTCGGTCTTGTACCACTCCAGGATCGAGTCCATGTTGTCCTCGATGGAGAGGATGAAACAGGCCGAGCATTGCGGATGCGGCTCGACGCCAACATTGAACCAAACGGGGCTATTGAAGGAAGCCATTTGATGGAGCAAGAGATAGGTCAGCTCGGCGCGAAAGGTCTCGGCGACCTCCGGAGAAGCGAAATATCCGTCTTTGATCCCCCACTCAGTGAGCGTGTTGACGACGCGCCCGATCAATTGGCGCACACTGGACTCCCGTTCGGGGGAGCCGAGCCGTCCGCGAAAATATTTCTGCGCGACGATGTCCGTTGCCAATTGCGACCAAAAGGTCGGGAATTCTACGTTCGTTTGCTCGAAGACGACCGAGCCGTCGCTGCCGAGAATGCGCGCTGTTCGTCGCTCCCATGGGACTTCGTCGAAGGGGTGGACGCCCGGACGCGTGAAGAATCGCCGAATCAGCATTGGGTAACCGAAGGACACCTGGCCGATCTCCTCTCGCTTCTGCATAGGTCGCTCCTCCTGACTTTGAGACTATCTGTCACGTTGGGGCTCGCCGGCCTCCTCGCATCCCAGCGCGGGGCTCCGGAGGGAAAAACCTCTCCCTCGTGCTCCTCGCCCGTTGACGGCGGCAGCGCCGGTCGAACCACTGGCCAGCGTGACGGCCCCTAGTGTATGCACAATATGCTGGCTTGTCAAGAGAAAAGATCACAAGATATTGTGGTCTCCGCTAAGCGCCACCGCCTCAAGGAAATGCCGCCCCTGGCCGATGAAGCCCCGTCCCGCTTTGCCAAGGCCAGGGGAATCTGCCAAACTAGACGTGCGCACGTCAAGCGCAAGGAGTCGAAGAGACATCTGTGGGCACGTCGCGCGTACGAGCCATCGACGGTGGGATTTCGTCTTCGCGGGTGTGCTGAGGATGAGCGAGCGGAGGTCCTCATGAGTCGAAGGCCAGGAGGCATTTCGTCGAACGGTTCGGCGATCGCTGCCGACGAGCGGACGTCGTGTGCTCGAAAACCCGCGCCAAGACATAGGGCTTCTCCGTCTTCGCCGAAGAGGTCCGTCCTTCGGATCTTCACGGTCCGATGGCTTCCCGCGCTGCTGTGGACGGGCGTGGTCTTAGGGTTCTCGTCGGAGGCATTCGCGGCGACACAGACGTCGCGGTTGCTCCTGCCCCTGCTGCGCTGGATGTTTCCTTCGGCAGATCCCGAGACGCTCGATGCGCTTCACCTGGGGATCCGCAAGCTCGCTCACGTGATCGAGTATGCGATCCTAGCCGCGCTCTTCGTCCGCGCCTGGAGCGGACGATTGGGCGTTGAGAGCGCCGGCGATGTCGGGCACGCCCTTTTGCCGGTCGCTGTCGTGGCGGCTGTGGATGAATATCGGCAGAGCCTCTCGACGCTGCGGACCGGTTCGCTCCGCGATTGGGGGATTGATCTCGGCGGCGCGCTTTTGGCTATGGTCGTCTTGTGGATATGGGGGCGAAGGACCACGTGTGGTGGAAGGCGCGGGTGGAATTGACCTATAATGAAGCCGTCATGATCGGAAAAGGAGCCAACGCCCCGAACGGTGCCGGAGGCCTTGCAAAAGGAGCCTCGCGCGAAGCGCGCGCCGCGCTGGTATGGAGCGAGGAATCGTCGAGAGGGAGACTATGACGCTCGAGCTGCGCGAGATCAGTGAGATGCGAACGGACAAATGGGTTAAAGATTCGACGCGACGTCGAATCCTCGATCTGCTCAAGCGGCGCGGTCGCGCGACGGTCGATGAAGTGGCCGCAGCGTTGAACATTACCCCGATGGGGGTGCGGCGTCATTTGTCGGCTTTGGAGAACGCTAACTTAGTGCGGATCGAGATCGAGCGTCGCCCGATGGGGCGTCCGACTTATGTCTATAAGCTCACGGAAGAGGCGGAGGGGCTCTTTCCGAAAGGATATCATCAGCTCGTCCTGAGTCTGCTCGAGTGTCTTATGGCGGAGGGCGGGGCGGAGCGTGTGGACGAGCTGTTCGAATGCCGCAAGGAACGGTTGATCGCCGCGTATGCGCCGCGCCTTGAAGGGAAGACGCTCGAAGAGCGCGTGGCCGAGATCGCGCGCATCATGAGTGAGAACGGATACATGGCGCGCTGGCAGAAGACAGAGAAAGGGTATGTGCTCACTGAGCACAACTGCGCTCTCTATCACGTCGCGCGCGTTTATCCGCAACCGTGTCAGACGGAGTTGGCCTTCCTTCGGGAATTGCTCGGCGTCGAAGTGACGCGCGTCAATCACATCGCCAGCGGAGGGACATGTTGCTCGTACGTCATCCACGAATCGGCTCCGATCCCCCTGCGCCGGAGGACGGCGTCTTCTGAGGGCGAGCGTCACCGCCAGGCGTCCGAAGCTCGTCGGCGTCGAGTCGTCTCCTCTAAAGCGAAACGTCGTTCCCAGTAACCAACGAGACGACATGATGGCGCGCGCGTTCGGCGATGGCGTTCCAGCTGTACTCGCATCTGGCACGTTCGTATCCGTTGCGGGCCAAACGGTGACGTTCGGGGAGCTCGCGCAACAGGTGGATGACGGCCTGCGCGAACTCATTCGGAGCATCAGCGATCCATAACTCCTCGCCCGGCGTGGCGCGAATGCCCTCTGCGCCCTTGCTCGTGGAGACGACGGCGATCCCGTGAGCCCAGGCGTCGAGGATCTTCATCCGCGTCCCCCCACCATGAAGCAGGGGGACGACCATGAGCGCCCACTGTCGGAGGTACGGCGTGATGTCCGATACTTCGCCGACGGCGAGCAGATTCGCGTCAGCGTGCGCTCGTCTCAGGAGCCACTCGGTCGGTTGTCCGACGATCATCAAATGCGCTTCGGGCACGGCTTCTCGAATCGCGGGCCAAATGCGATCCAAGAAGAACCGCATCCCGCTCTCGTTCGGTGGGTATTTCAAAGAACCGAGAAAGCCGATGATCGGAGGTCCGGTTGCCTTCGCAGCGAGGGCATCTTCCGGAAGTGGAGTGGTCCCGTTCGGGAGAACTCGGATGTGAGCCGACGGTGCGAGAGCACGTGCGCGCTGGGCATCGGTCTCGGAGACGACCCAAACCAGATCCGCGCGCGCGAGATACGTCCGCTCCTGCTCGAGCGCTGATCGCCAGAAACGATAGGCCGCCGGCTTGTACCAAGATTTGGGCGGACGTTCGTAATACTGACGCCAAAGGTCGGATTCGATGTTGTGGCAATCGAGGATGATCCGAGCCTGCGGTTGCGCGTTCCGCACGATCGGGATGTAGTGCGCGATCCAAGAGTGTTCGAGAACGACGACGTCGTATGTCCCATGGCGAAGGCCGTGTTCCACGGCCTCGCGCACGGAAGCCTCGGAGAAGCGATCCATCAAGGGATGGATCCCTCGCGCGACGCGTCGGAGATTTCGAGCGAGGAACGGAAGAAATCGCCGCGGGTGCTCGGGCAAGCGAACGATGTTCAAACGTCGGCACATTGGTCGCAAGAGTTGCGACGCTTCGGCCTCGGGACGTTCGGAGAACGTGACGAGGTCCACTGTTCCGAGACGAGCGAGGGCATCGAGCAGGTGAAACGTCCGTTTCTTCCCCCCGCTCGTCGGGGGAGCGGGGAATTCCGGCGAGATCATGGCCAGGCGAAGAGCGTCGCTCCCCATCTTTCGTTCGCCGCTTCACGGGCGCGCATCCGATCACTGCGCGCGGAGCAATTCCTCGACTTCTTCCAGCGTCGGCAAGCCGCCGCGAGCGCCCACGCCTCGGCAGTTCAATCCCGCGACGGCGTTGGCGAAGCGCAACGTCTCGGTCACGCTCATGCCCTTCAGGAGTCCGTAGATGAAGCCGCCGCGAAAGGCATCGCCCGCGCCCGTCGTGTCGCGGCAAGGGATGCGAAAGGCCGGCGAGTGGATGAAGACACCGTGATAATAGGCGATCGCCCCCTGATCGCCGAGCGTGATCGCGACGAAATGATTTCTGTATCGTTGCTTGAGCGTGCGCAGGGCGTCTTCCGGTTCGGCGATCCCGAGGAATCGCTTCGGGAATTCGGCGGACGTGATGAGGTAGTCCACAAGCGGCAGCAATTCCTCGATGCCCGGATAGAAGGTGTCCAGATCAATGACGACGGGGATGCCGTCCTCGCGGGCCCATCGGGCGGCTTGAACGGCGGCGGCGACATCGTGACCGTCCAGGTGAAGGACGCGCCCTGAGGTGATCGCTTCGCGACTCAATTCCTCCGGACGCATGACCAAGCGAGGATCACGTCCCCAGATGATCGTCCGCTCGCCGCTCTGTTCATCAATGAGGATGAAAGCCAACTGGCTCGTAGCGCCCGGGACGACCTTCACGTGGGAATGTTCTACGCCGGCTTCGGCGAGCGAACGCAGTTGCAGCCGTCCGAACTCATCATCGCCAACCTTCCCGATGTATCGCGTGCGGCAGCCCAACCGTGCCAAGGCGACCATCGCCGTCGCCACTTGCCCGCCTGGGCGCACGACGTGTTCGCGCAGTTGCACCTTCGTATTGAAGGCCGGATACTGCGGGACGGTGATCAGATAATCCACCGCATTCAGACCGAAGCCGACGGCATCGAAAGGTTTGCCCTCGGGGAGTCGATGTTCGAAATCATCACGCATAGTGCGCGCGTCACTCCAACGTGGGAATGTGGAAAGGCCCGATGTGCGGCCCGGGATTGTGCAGCGTCACGCGCAAAGCCAAGGCGAGAGCGCGGCGCGTCTCTTCCGGCGCGAGGATGGCGTCCACGAAACCGCGCGCGGCGGCGAAGCGCGCATCGAGCGTGTGCTCGTACTCGGCGTGCATGCGCTCGATGGCCGCGCGCAGCTCGTCGCTCATCTGTCCGGTCTCCTTCGCCTTCTCCAACTGTGGGCCGAGCACGGCATAGATGGCCGTGTCACCCTCCATCACGCCCATGCGTCCCGTGGGCCAGGTGAAGATGAAGTTGGGATCGAATCCTTGACCAGCCATGGCGTAATATCCCGCTCCACTAGCGTGGTTGATGGTGAGGACCAAGCGAGGGACGGTCGCCGTCGCCATGGCTTCGACCATGCGCGCTCCAGCGCGAATGATCCCGCTTTGCTCGGCCTCAGGTCCGACCATGAATCCGGAAACGTCTTGGATGAAGAGGATGGGCAGACCCTCGCGGTTGCACGTCTCGATGAAGTAGGCCGACTTCTCCGCACTCTCCGTGTAGATGATGCCGCCCAGGCGCGGCGCTCCTCCCTTCGGATTCTTGATGAGTCCGCGCTGATTGGCCAGAAAGCCCACGGGGATGCCCTCGATGCGCGCGTACCCGCAGATCATCTCGCGGGCGTAATCGGCTTGGAATTCCGTGATCTCGCCATCATCGAAGAGGCGCACGAGGATTTGATACATGTCGTAGGCTTGGCGATGATCCGCCGGCAAGATGTCGTAGATCTGTTCCGGAGGATGGAGCGGCGGTCGTGGTTCTCTGATCGGCAATCGGGGCGGTGGGGGAGAGGGAAGTAACGCGATGAGATCGCGGATCTTCGCCAAGCAGGCTTCGTCATTTGGAGTGCGATAGTGCGCGACGCCACTCAGGGCATTGTGCGTCCACGCGCCGCCGAGGGTCTCGCTATCCACAGTCTGACCGGTCGCGCCCTTGACCAAATTGGGGCCACCGAGTCCCATGAACGAGGTCTTCTCAACCATGAGGATCACATCGCTCAATGCGGGCAAGTACGCTCCTCCGGCGATGCAGGGCCCCATGACGGCGGCGATTTGCGGGACCTTCAGATACCGCCGCATGATCGAGTTGTAGTAGAAGATGCGCCCCGCTCCGTATTGTCCGGGGAAGACGCCGCTTTGATATGGCAGATTGACGCCGGCCGAATCCACCAGGTATACGATGGGGACGCGATTGCGCATGGCGATCTCTTGCATGCGCAGGATCTTCTTGATCGTCTCCGGCCACCATGCCCCGGCCTTGACCGTCGCATCATTGGCGACGATGACGATCGGACGTCCATGGACCAAACCGATACCGGTGACGACGCCAGCTGCAGGCGCTTCTCCCTCATATTGGTCGTAGGCGACCAGGAGCCCGATCTCCAGAAAATCGCTGCCCGGATCCAACAAGCGCTCGATCCGCTCGCGCGCGGTCAGCTTTCCTTGCTGATGTTGACGAGCGATCTTCTCCGGGCCGCCCCCCAGGCGGAGGCGGGCTTCCAGCGCCCGGAGTTCTTCCACTCGTTGGCGCAGCGTCTTGGGGGGAGCGCCTCGCTCCGATTCAGGCGAGAGCGGCGTCGGCGAGGGATCGCTCCGATGCAGACGTTCCGTCATACCTCACCTTTCTGTCCGTCGCACCTTCAAGGGAACGACCGGGGCGATCGTCTTCCCCTCGCGCACGGCGAAGAAGCGGCGCACTTCTTCCGGCGTGAGGTATCGCCACAGGCCCGGTTTCAATCCCTCATCGGTGAGAAACCCAATGGCCACGCGCCGCAGCTTGATGACGGAGTGGCCGATCAGGTCGAACATCTTGCGAATTTGACGGCTGATCCCTTGATAAAGCGTGACGGCATACCAAGCGTTCGTCTTCGTGCGCTCAATTAGGACGATCTCGCACGGCGCCGTGCGCTTGCCATCGATGACCACGCCGCGTCGCAAGCGCTCGATGGCTTTCTCGTCCGGGATGCCCTTGACCTTCACGTGGTAGACCTTAGGGATCCGAAACTTCGCCATCGTGATGAGCGCCGTGAACTCGCCATCGTTAGTGAGCAACAGCAATCCTTCCGTGTTGAAATCCAACCGTCCCACCGGATGCACGCGCGCCGGAAGCGGTGGCAGCAGTTTCGTCACCAACGGACGTCCCTGCGGATCGTAAAGGCTCGACAGATACCCCTTCGGTTTGTTGAGCAAAATGTAGACCTTCTTCCGCGAGCGGAGCAACGGATTGATCAGCTTCCCGCGAACCTTGATGTGATCGCGCTCGGGATCCGCCTTCGTCCCCAGCTTCGTGACGACCTGCCCGTTAACGGTCACCTGTCCCATGCGGATCAACTCCTCGGCCTTTCGCCGAGAGGCGATCCCCGCTTCGGCGATCAACTTCTGCAAGCGTACTTCCATGGTCGCTCATGCGCTTCCCGGTCCCAGCTCCTCAAAGTCTTCGATCGTCGGCAGCTCGCTCAGGTCATTCAGCCCGAATTGGATGAGGAACTCCCGGGAAGTCCCATAGAGGATCGGGCGACCGACGACCGGCTTTCGCCCCTTCGGTTCGATGAGTCGCTTCTCCAGCAGCGTCTTCACCGCGCGCGCGGAGTTGACGCCGCGGATCTCCTGGATCTCCGGCAGCGTGATCGGTTGCTTGTAGGCGATGACGGCCAGGGTCTCCAACGCGGCCATCGAGAGGCGAGCCGAGGGTCGCGTCTTCAAATATCGCCGAATGTAGTCGTGATATTCCGGACGCGTGCTGATCCGATACCCTCCGGCGACGCGCCGCAACTCCAGGCCGCGTGCGGGAGCCGCGTACTCCTGCCGAAGCGCATCTATAGCCGCATTGAGACTGGCCCGATCGACTTCCGGCAGAAGTCGCGCCAACTCCTCCTCAGTGATCGGTTCCGCAGCGACGAAGATCAAGGCTTCCAAGATCGGCTTGAGTTCCTCCACCCTCATGACGGCCATCCCCTGCGCGCCATTGCTCCCGCTCACGTCGCGATCTCGGCCGAAGCATGAGCACGGAGAGCCAGGATGCGACCGAATCGTTCCGTCTGCACCAGCCGGATGACGGCAGCCCGAACTAATTCTAGCACGGCGAGGAAGAGGATCAGCAACTCGCGCCGCGAACGCGCCGCTTCAAAGAGCGCCGTGATGTCCAAACGTTCCTCTCGCTCAAGGAGAACTCGCAGCTCAGCGATCTTCTCGGCCATCGTGATCTCCTCGCGAGCGATGATCAGTTCCTGCCGTTCCTTGAGCCGTTCCATCGCGCGCTGAAAAGCGCGAAAGAGGTCGAACAGCGTGACGTTCACCTCTGGATTCGCGTCGTCGGTCTCCAGAGGCCCGCGCGTGAAGACCGCCTGCTCGCGCTCCGCCCTCGACCAGAGGAGTTCGGCGGCCGCCTTGTACTTCTGGTATTCGAGCAAGCGTTGGACCAACTCCCGGCGCGGATCCTCCTCGTCCTCCGCGTCGGTCATCTGCGCCGGATCTCGCGGCAACAGCATCTTCGACTTGATGTAGATGAGCGTCGCCGCCATGACCAAGTATTCGCTGGCGATCGTCAGATCCAGTTCCTCCATGCGGCGCAAGTACTCAAGATATTGCTCGGTGATGCGCGCGATGGGGATATCGTAGATGCTGACCTGCTCTTTCTTGATGAGATGGAGGAGCAGATCGAGGGGACCCTCGAAGACGTCGAGCTTGACCGTATAGCGTTGGGACGGCTCTCTGTCGGGCTCCGCTTCCCAGGACGGGCTCTCTTCGGGAAGATCACACCAGTCGTCTGCGCGCACGTTCTTCCCCCATCGCCTAGATGGTCATCCGCATGGCTTCGCGAACGCGCGCCATCGTCTCGGCGGCGCGTTGACGGGCTCGGCGCGAACCTTCGACCAGGAGTTCTCGCACTTCTTCAGGACGGCTCTCGTAATAGGCACTTTTGTCAGCGATTGGAGCGAGGCGCTCCCGAAGATTCTCATAGAGGATGCGCTTGCAGTCCACGCAGCCGATGCCAGCCCGGCGGCATTCCGCGTCCACGTGCGCTTGATGGGCCGGTGGGCTGAAGACGCGATGCAGCGCGTAGACTGGACAGACGTCGGGATTCCCCGGATCGGTGCGACGCGCGCGGGCCGGATCGGTCACCATCGTCCGCAGTTTCTCCCACATCAGCTCGGGCGGATCGGTCAAGCGGATGTCGTTCCCGTAGCTTTTGCTCATCTTCCGCCCATCAGTGCCGGGCAGTCGGGGAGCCTGCGTCAGAAGCGCCTGCGGCTCGGGGAAGACCTCGCCATAGAGCTTGTTGAACCGCCGAGCGATCTCGCGCGTCAACTCGATGTGCGGCACTTGATCCTCCCCCACCGGGACGAAGTGGGCTTGATAGATCAAGATGTCCGCCGCTTGCAAGACCGGATAGCCGAGGAAGGCATAGTTCCCCAAGTCCTTATCCCGGATGTTCTCCCGCTGCTCCTTGTATGTCGGGACGCGCTCGAGCCATCCGAGTGGTGTCACGCACGAGAGCAACAGATGTAACTCCGCATGCTCGGGCACCAGCGATTGCACAAAGAGCGTCGCGCGATTGGGATCGAGCCCCGCCGCTAGCCAATCCCCGACCATAAGCAACGTGTTCGGGCGAATCTGCGATGGATCGGCATAATCGGTCGTGAGCGCATGCCAATCGGCGACGAAGAAGAGACACTCGTACTCGTGCTGAAGCTGCGTCCAATTCTTCAAGGCTCCTTCCAAGTGACCGAGGTGCAATTTTCCCGTCGGTCGCATTCCGCTCACCACGCGCGGCATATGGCCTCCTTCATCGGACGAGGAGATAGAGTTCGGTCACCGGCCGGATGTTCACGATCAGCCAGAAGACAGGGGCGAAGACCAGTCGCAAGACGCCCAGGAGCATCAAGCCGTAGAGCAGGAAGATGCCCAGCGGGCGGATCTGATCGAACACATCAGCCGCATGTTCCGGCAGCAGATGGTAGAGAACCCAGTGCCCGTCGAGCGGCGGGATCGGAATGAGGTTGAAAACGGCCAACGCGACATTCAGCATCAGGCCGATGAGGAGCATCTTCCCCAAAGGGATGAACATCCCCCCCAGGCTGCGCGCCGTCGCCTCCCAATTCAAGCTGAGCAGCAGGATGAGCCCGAGGAAGATGCCGGCCAAAAGCAGATTGCTCCCCGGACCGGCCAGCGAGACCAGGATGTGATGTTTTCGCGTCTCGCGCAGATGGAGAGGATTCACCGGGACTGGCTTCGCCCATCCGATCAAGGGCACGCCCGAGAAGAAGCTGAAGATCGGGAACAGGATCGTGCCGAAGAGATCCACGTGGGCGGCCGGATTGAGCGTCACCCGGCCAAGATAATACGCCGTGTAATCCCCGAATCGGTTCGCCGTCCACGCGTGCGCCGCTTCGTGCAACGAGAGGGAGAAGAGGAAGACGACGAACCAAAGGATGAAATCGCCGATGCTGCGTTCGATCAAGGTCGCTCGCTCCTTTCTGGGACCTGCTCACCACAACTCGAGCAGGTATCCCCGAATCCCCATGGGGAGCATGTAAATCTCCCCTTGCGTGCTCGCCAAGATCATATTGCCGGCATCGTCGAAGGCCAGACCGACGAGCGTCTTCCCCGCGACGAAAAGGTCCGCTTCGCCCCGCGGGGTGATCTTGACGATGCCGCGGCGCCCGCGCCAACTGGCGGCCACATAGAGATTCCCCTCCACGTCGAAGGCGAGCCCTTGCGGCCGCCCGAGTCCCGTGAAGAAGAAGCTCACCTCTCCGTCGGGAGAAATCCGATAAATGGACTCGTTGCTGGATGCCGTCGGTCCGGTCACGTACAGATGGCCATCGGGGCCGAAGGCCAAATGATAGGCCGAGACACTCGGCTCCAGTTCCACGAAAGGCTTCGCTTCACCGATCTCGTTCACGGCGAAGATCGTCCCGCTGCGATCGCCGACGAACATGCGCCCCTCACGATCGAACGCCAAGCCCGTCGCGATGCCCAGATCGCGAGCGAAGGGTTCCGCTTCTTTGAAGGGCGAGATTCGGTAGACCGTCCCATCGTAGCGGCTCGTCACGAACATCGTTCCCTCGCGATCGAAGGCGATCGCCGTCGCATTCATGATGTCGTGCAGGAACTCGCTCTTCTCCCCAAGGGGCGAGATGCGATAGATCGAGCACGGGACCTTCTGCCCTCGACTACCGCTGTAGGTGACGTAGATGTAGCCGCTCTCGATGTCGTAAGCGGGATTCGTCACCGGGTGCAATTCCGTGGCGATCAAGCGGCCGACCAGGAAGGGGACGCTCGAACTGCGCTCGCCATTGACCTCAATCGCGAGCGGCACTGGTTGCGGTTCTCGTCCCGCCTCGCCCGGAACAGCGACCGTCACCCGATGCGGCGAGGCGCCGACGATGCGCCCGGCCACGTCCCCGAAGAGAACGCGAAAGCGCCCGAATCGGCTCGTATCCAGATTCTGGCACGTGATGATCACTTCTCCGCCGTCAACGCCAGCCGGCGGCGAGACGCTGATGATCGCTGGCCTCATATCGGCATCATCTCATGTGGGCCTTCCGGCACGCGCGACGTATAATCATACGGCGAAGATGTCGCTCTTGTCCACCAGGGAACTTTTTGCACGAAGCCCCTGCGCGCTATAATCCCATCGCGAGGAGGGTCATGTCGGGGGTCTACGAAGATTCGGCGGTCACATTGCCGCACGCGGTCGAGACGGAGCGTTCGATCCTCGGCCTCATCCTACTCGATAATACCGCGCTGCATCACGTCCTGGCTCACCTGAATCGCGAGGACTTTTACGTGGACGCTCATCGGCGCATCTTCGAGAAGATGATCGCGCTCTACGAGAAGGGACGTCCCGTGGACCCGATCACCCTCAAGGAGGAACTGGCGGCTTCGGGCGAATTGGAGCAGGTGGGGGGAGCCGTGGCCATCGCCCGATTGATGGACGGCCTGCCGCAGCTTCAGAACATCGAGCACTACGTCCGCATTGTTCGCGAGAAATCGCTCTTGCGGAAATTGATTCGCGCCGCCCAGCAGATCATCACCGAATGTTTGGGTGCTCCTGAGGATCCTGAGGAGGTCATCGATCGCGCCCAAGCGGCGATCCTGCGCATTGCTGAAGAGCGCGCGACGCGTGGCTTTGTCGGCATCGGGGAGATCGCGCGCGCGCAGCTCCTTCACGTCGAGCAGATGGCTGGTCGGCCGCAGATGATCACGGGATTGCCGACGGGATTCACCGATTTGGATCAAATGACCTCGGGGCTTCAATCTGGCGATATGATCATCGTCGCTGGGCGGCCCTCCTCGGGGAAGACGAGCTTCGCGCTCTCGATCGCTCAAAATGTCGCCGAGAAGGGATACACGGTCGGGATCGCCAGCCTCGAGATGAGCAAGGAGCAGCTCGTGCAGCGCATGCTCTGCTCCGCCGCGCGGATCAATCTCCATCGGTTTCGTGGAGGATTCTTGAGCCGCGAGGAATGGGGGCGCTTGGCGGAAGCCTTGGGGAGGCTGGCGGCGTGCAAGATCTTCATTGACGATACGCCCGCGATGACGCCGCTGGAGTTGCGCGCCAAAGCGCGACGCCTCAAGCATGAGAAGGGATTGGATCTGCTCATCGTGGATTACCTGCAGATGATGGCCACCCGAGGACGATTCGAGAATCGGCAGCAGGAGGTCTCAGCCATCTCGCGCGAGCTGAAGCAAATCGCCAAGGATTTGAACGTGCCATTGATCGCCGTGAGTCAGCTCTCGCGCGCGCCCGAAGCGCGAACCAGTCACCGACCGCAGCTCTCGGACTTGCGCGACTCGGGATCGCTCGAACAGGATGCCGATGTGGTGCTCTTCGTCTATCGCGAGGAGATGTACAATCCGGGCGAGGAGAACGAAGGGATCGCCGAGATCATCATCGGAAAGCAACGCAACGGGCCGACGGGGAGCGTGCAGGTGGCCTTCGTGAAGGAGTTCACGCGGTTCGAGAATCTCTGGCAGGAATAGAGGCGCCAGCTCCGGGAAGCCGCCCGCGGATGGCAGCGGCAGCGAGGCGATGCTAAAATACCTTTCGGCCAATCAGGGCGCCGGTCGAACGTGGCGATGTGGATTGGCCGCTCAGAGAGCTGTGGGAGGAAAGAAAATGAAAGCCCTGAGCGCCGCTACGGTCGGATCTCTCCTCTGGCTCGTCACTCCGTTTATCCTGGCGCAGACGCCTTCCGTTCAGGGGATGCCTTCCACTGGACAACGAGCCCCTTCGGAGCAAATGCCGGCTGTCCGGCTGGGCACGAACCTCGTCATCGTCCCGGTCACGGTCATGGATCCGTATGACCGGTTCGTCACCGGTTTGCGAAAGGAACATTTCGAGATCTACGACGAGAAGATCAAGCAGGAGATCGTCTTCTTCAGCGAGGAAGACGCCCCCCTCTCCATCGGCATCATCTTCGACGTCTCCGGCAGCATGCGCGAGAAGATCACTCGCGCCCGCGCCGCCCTGCGGCGGTTTCTAGACACCAGCCATCCCGACGACGAGTTCTTCGTGATCGCCTTCAATCATCGGGTGCAGCTCGTTCAGGACTTCACCATGAGCACCGAGACGATCATGTCCAAGCTGATGCTCATCGCTCCGGAGGGACGTACGGCGCTCTATGATGCCGCGTACCTGGGGATCGAGAAGGTGCGACAGGGCAAACATGCGCGCAAGGCCCTGCTCATCATCAGCGATGGGCAGGATAACTCCTCGCGATATACCTACGGCCAGTTGCGCGACCTGGTGAAAGAGTCCGACGTGCAGATCTACGCCATCGGCATCTTCGGGTTGAACGAGCGGGCGACCTCGAACGAGGCGCTCGGTCGCTCGATTCTGGAGGAGATCACCTCGCTCACGGGCGGACGCGCCTTCTTCCCAGATACGCCCGTTGAACTCGATGACGTGCTCACTCGGATCGCTCTCGAGCTGCGCCATCAGTACAGCCTCGGGTTCTATCCAACGAACATCTCCCGCGAAGGCGAGTGGCGCCGAATTCGCGTGCGCGTCAACCCGCCGCGCGGATTGCCTCGGTTGACCGTTCGAGCCCGCGAGGGATACTATGCGACCTCTCCACAACAATGATCGGCAGATGCGCGACGAGAAGCGACATCGCGGTCTTCGCGCCTCCCACGCTCTTGTTTGGGCGCTTGCCGCATGGCTCGGGATGAGCGTCGTCGTTTGGCCGCAGCAAGCGCCATCTGCTCAAGGAGCGCAGAAGAAGGGTGAGCCTCAGTCGCGGGGGGAGGAGGTCGGAGAGGTCGTCGCGCTGACGGCTGAGCTGGTCATCCTCGATGTCACCGTCGTTGATCGGCGCAATCACGTGGTCGCCGATCTGGGGAAGGAACGCTTCGCTGTCTATGAGAACGGCGTGCGGCAAGAGATCGCGTTCTTCAGTCGGGAAGAGACGCCGGTGAGCCTCGGCTTGGTGCTCGACACCAGCGGGAGCATGCGGCGCAAGCTCAACAAGGTCGTTGCCGCCGCCAAGAGCCTCATGCGTCAGAGCCATTCCGAAGACGAGTATTTCCTAGTCGAGTTCAAAGGACAGGCGGAGCTGCTGGAAGATTTCACGCAGGATGTCTCCCTCATTCACGATGCCCTCGATAATCTCATCGCGGGTGGACAGACGGCGCTCCTGGACGCCGTCTACCTCTCGGTCGAGCACGCGCAGAAATACGGCAAACATCGGCGTAAGGCGATCCTGGTCGTCACTGATGGCGAGGATCGCAACAGTTACTACACCCGAGAGCAAGTGCTGGAGCGGCTGCGCGGGTCTGAGGTGCAGGTCTATGTCGTCGGCTTCACCGAGGGGCTCGGAGAGGCGACTATCTTCCGACAGACGGAGAGCCGCCGCTTGAGCGGCCAAGAGAAGAGAGCGCGCAAGCTTCTCGAAGAGTTGGCCCGCGAGTCCGGCGGGCGCGCCTTCTTCCCGCAGAGCCTCGATGAGCTGGACGCCATCGCCAGCGCCATCGCGCGAGAGCTGCGCACGCAATATGCCATCGGCTACTATCCGAGCAATCCCGAGCGAGATGGGAGCTGGCGCACGGTTCGCGTCGAAGTCATCTCCGACAAGGAGCGCGGCCCCCTGACAGCGCGAACGCGCGCCGGGTATTACGCCGTGAGGAAAGCCGCCGCGAAGCCACCGTCGCGGTGAAAGGTCCTCGCCCGAGAGAGACGCTCTCTCCTTGCGCAGTTCACGCAGGTGCCCGGCCGGGAGATATTGTCACGAACTTTTCGTCAGGCCCCCATGCGAACGCGGCCTCGGCATTCGCTCGAGGAGATTTCGCATCCTTTGTGCCTCTTATCCTGCCGTTTGGCGGGAGAGGGAGCGACGTCTCCTTGGCTTCGGAGCTCATGCGTTGAAGAGATCCGCCAATTCCGTGAGGACGCGAACGCAGGTGAGGACATCGTCCACGTTCACGTATTCTTCCAAGCCGTGAAGGCCGGCTCCTCCGGGTCCGAAGACCACCGTGGGAATGCCCGCGCGACCGAGGATCGCTGCATCCGTCCAAAAACTCAATCCCACATAGCTCGGTGAGCGGCCAATTCGCGTCAGCGCCGTTCCGAGCTGACGCAGCAATTCGTGATCCGGAGAGATCGCATACGGCGGTCGCTCGAAGAGCAGTCGCGCATGAGCGACGAATTCCGCATCTTCGCGTCGCGCCTCATCCAGTAGCTCCTCGACTTCGCGCAATGCGGCGCCCGGAGGCTCTCCAGCGAGCGTCCGCCGCTCCATTTGAAGGACGCATTCATCGGGATACGTGCTCAGCTCGCGTCCGCCGCGAATCAACGACGCATGAAGGGAAGCCGTTCCCAACAGCGGATGCGGCGGCTGAGCTTGCAGTCGGCGATCGAGCGATTCCAACCGCTGCAGCACGCGCCCCATTCGAAGGATGGCATCTCGACCTTCGTGCGGGCGGCTCCCATGCGCCGCGATGCCCGTAGTCACGACTTCGATCCACGCGAATCCTTTGTGGGCGATGCCAATCTGCAGATCCGTCGGCTCTAGGATCACGGCGGCATCTGCCCTCCATGCTTTCACCAGCGCTTCGGCGCCCAAGCTCGCGTACTCTTCGTCAATGACGGCGGCCAGGATCACGCGGCCCCGCAGCATCCCTCCTTTCTGCGCCAGTGCGCGCGCTGCGCCGATCATCGCGGCTAATCCGCCCTTCATGTCCAGGGCGCCACGCCCGTAGAGACGTCCTTCCTTCTCCCTCGGCTCAAATGGAGCATCCATCCCCATCACGCCGACCGTATCCAAATGTCCGCACCACATCAGGGAACGACCCGGCGCTCGCCCTTCTAAGACGGCGACGACATTCGGACGATGAGGGGCGACTGCCGCGACTTCGACATCCAGGCCGAGGCGTCGAAGCGTCATGGCCACCTGTTCGGCGATCTCCCTCTCTCCCGCTCCGTCGGAGACGAGCGATGGATTCACCGAATTGATGGCCACCAGGTCGCGCAACAACTGGATCGTCCATTCGCGCATGGCATGCACTCCCCACAAGCGGAAATCGTTCACCACAGCAAATGGCCGCGCCACATCGTGACGGCTTGTCCGCCCAAGATGACGCGATCGTTGGCCAGACGAATGCGAATCACGCCGCCACGTGCAGAGGCCTGATACGCGAGCAGCTCCGTGCGTCCGAGTCGCTGGCCCCAGAATGGCCCTAGGCAGCAGTGCGCCGATCCCGTGACCGGATCCTCGGGGACGCCGACGCGCGGCGCGAAAAAGCGCGAGACGAAATCAAAAGGTAGCGTCGTCGAACGACTCGTGACGATGACGCCGCGCGTGGGAATCGTCTCCAGCAAGGCGAAATTGGGGGCGAGCTGTCGCAAGACGTCTTCGGACTCGACTTCAACGAGATAATCGAAGCAGCTCCGACCCACAAAGCGCGGCGTCACGCCCAAGCTCTCTTGAAGTCGGGGAGGCGCCTCCGTCGGCTCGGCCGGAGTCGCTGGGAAATCTAGCTCGATCCATTCATCGCGACGCGCGGCCGTGAGCACGCCGCTTCGCGTGAAGAAACGAATCTGCTCGCGCGCAGCGACATATCCCTCCGTCCACAAGATGTGCGCGCTGGCCAGCGTCGCATGGCCGCATAATTCGACCTCGACAGTCGGCGTGAACCATCGGAGATGAAATCCGCCTTCCCCCGGCCAGAGGAAGGCCGTCTCGGAGAGGTTCATCTCCCGCGCGACCCGCTGCATCCACGGCGCATCTCTCGGTTCCGAGAGCACACACACGGCTGCCGGATTGCCTGAGAAAGGTACCTCCGTGAAGGCGTTGACCTGAAAGATCGGCGTCCCCATCGTCAGTGTAGTTCTCCCGCAAGCGATCGCTGTCGGAGAAATCGTAAGCATAGCCGAAGCCCCTCTCGACGTCGAGAGGCGTCGCCCCTTCAATGAGATGGGGCTTTCGAATCCGATGCTCGGGGAATTCTTCGCGATCCTTGTGGCTGCGCCTTGTTTGTAGTAGGATGACCGCGCATTTGAGCGCATCGCGCACGGGCGAGGATCGAAATCCTCGTGAAAGGAGGCTATATGAGGGAACATCAAGGTTTCGATGGTCGCCTCATCAGTTGGCGATCCCGCGCGATCACCGGAGGATTGCTCCTGTACGCCACAGTGATGCCCCCTTCACTTTCTCCGAGCGAGTGGGTGGGCGCTCAGTCCCAGCGCGAGACGACGCTTCGCTATACCCTCGCGACGCGCGTGGAGATGGAAGGAATGCGCCTCCCTACGGGTGGTGGCGAGATGCTCGTCCTCGTTCGCGGAAACCGTGAGCGCCGCGAGGATCGCCACCAGCAGCTCGTCACGCTGACGCAATGCGATCTCCAGCGCACCATCTACATCAACGTGCGCGATCGGACGTGCCTCATTCAACCGTTCATCGAGATCGGCGAACGCTCTCGCGAAGAATCCGCCGCTCCGCAACACGCGGCGCGCCGGTCGGGAGTCCCGCGAAGGGGAGGGATCGTCTCAATCCGAGGAGAGATCACTGACACGGGGGAGCGCAAGCAGATGTTCGGCCGTCCGGCTCGACGTCTGCTCGTCCGGCAGGTCCTCGACGCTTCGCCCGACGCCTGCTCGCCGGGGCGATTCGAGATGACCTTGGAGCTGTGGGTCACGGATCTCCCCATTTGGAGTTGCGACGTGCGCCCAATGCCCCCTTCGCATCTTGTGCCAACGGCTCGCCCCGATTGCGTGGATCGCTTTCGCATTGACATGAAAGGGGATGCCTCGCTCCTCAATCACCTCCCTCTCTTCACCAAAGCGACGATGACCGTCCAGGGCCAGACGATGTCCGTGATCGCGGAAGTGACGGACCTCTCGACCACACCATCTGATGCCGCGCTCTTCGAGATGCCGGCCGACTGTCGCCAGATCGCCGATGCGGAGGCGTTTTGGGCGAGCGTCGGGCGACAGACCGCGCTCTCGTTCTCGGAAGCGATGAAAACCGCCCGCTCGGCGGCTGAGCGGGAGACGCGAGCCGTTCCCGCAAAGCGGACGGGCCTTCTGCGCATCGGCGTGCAGCTCACTGATGAGTCCGGCGCTTCACTGGACATCGTCGCCCTTCGCGAGCAGGTGATCGCTGCGCTCGAAAATGGAGGAGGGGGACAGCTTGAGGCGATCGGCTTAGTGGCCGCCGATCCCGCGGCCCTCAAAGCCGAGGCTGAGGCTAAGCACGTGGATTACATCCTCGCGTTGAATCTTCGAGAGGCGAAGCCCGATTGGGGACGAAGGCTCGGCGGACTCCTCGGACGGAGAGCTGGCATCGAGACGAGCGAGAAGACGACCGTGAGGCTCGACTATCGCTGGATCGAGCCAACGAAGATGGAGACGCTCGTGACCCGTTCGCTCGGCCAGGATGTGAAGGGAAAGCCGGAGGAAGCGGCCGCGACCTTTTGCCGCTCGGCAGCGCAGGAAGCGCTCGCCGAGCTGTGGCGACGGGTGAAACGATAGCGATCCCAACCGAGCGACTAGAGGGCGACGTCCTGCGATTCGCGCGTCAGGACCTCGCTCGTCCGGTCCGACCTTGGGCTGCCGTTGTGAATGAGCGCTGCCGTGGGATACCCTTGAGCAGGACAACGGGTGTTGGGTTCGGGGCATCCGTATGGGCGAGAGATCTCAACGGTGGAGGGGACAATGAACGATTGGCTTCGCCTCCTTGGCGTCGGCGCGCTCTGCGTGGGGATTGGGCGAATCTCCTCGCCGCTCGTCATCGCTCAAGACGTGGCGACGACGCGGAGCGATCGGCAGCGCGTCACGCTCACCATTTATGCGAATGACTTGGGCCTCGTCCGTGAAATTCGTCGCGTGCGCTTGCCGCGCGGGATCGCGCGCATTCGCGTTCAAGATGTCGCGAGCACGCTCGATCCGGCGACCGTCTCCGTGACGACGCGCGATGGCGGCGCGGCCTTCGCCGTGTTGGAACAAACCTATGCCTACGATGTCCTCAAGCCCGACCGATTGCTCGAGCGCTCCGTGGGGAGAGAGTTGACGCTCGTTCGTCGCCTCATGGTGAATGGCGCGGAGCAGTTGATTCCGGTCAAGGCTGTGCTCCTCGCTTATCGTGACGGTCAGGCCGTGTGGAAAATCGGCGATGAGATCGTCATCCAACCAGCGATCGCCGAGATCCGATTCCCCTCCCTCCCGGAAGGGCTGACCGTTCAACCGGCGCTTCTCTGGACGGTGAGAAATGAAGCGGGAAGCGAGCGCGAGCTGGAGCTGTCCTATCTGGCCAGCGGTCTCAGTTGGGAAGCGCATTACGTCCTGACGGTGGATGGCGCCGAACGTTCGGCCGACTTGAACGCGTGGGCGACGGTCACCAATCGCAGCGGGGTCGCCTTTCACCAAGCCGAATTGCGGCTGATGGCTGGTGAGATTCAGCGCGTTGGTCCCTCGCGTCCCCGCGAGATCGAGCTCTATGCGCTCGCCCGCGAGGCGCAGGCTCAGGTTCCGGACGTGCAGCGACAAGAGGTCTTCGAATATCACGTCTACGCTTTCGATCGTCCGGTGACCCTCGAACACAACGAGACGAAACAACTGGCGCTGGTGGCAGCGCGCGATGTGGGCCTGAGGAAAGAGTACGTGGTGACCGGGCAGGGATACTATTACCGCCAGCCGGTCGAACCGGGGCAACCCATACGCGAACCCGTGCGCGTGATGCTCAGCTTCCGGAATGCGAAGGAGCACGGTCTCGGCCTTCCGCTTCCGGCCGGGACGGTCCGCATCTACAAGAGAGATCCGCAGGCGGGTCCGCAATTGCTCGGCGAAGATCGTCTGCCCCACACTCCGCGCGAGGAATGGGCGCGGATCACTGTCGGACGCGCATTCGATCTCATCGTCGAGCGTCGGCAAACAGCCTTTCAACGAATCGGTCGCGACGCTTATGAGTCCGAATACGAGCTCCTCGTGCGCAATCGCAAAAATGAGGACGTCACGCTCACGGTCATCGAACCCGTCGGGGGCGATTGGGAGATCCTCCATTCGACCTTCCCTTGGGAGCGAGCGGGAGCCTTCGCGATTCGGTTCGCGGTTCCGGTCGCGCGCGGTGCCGAAGCCCGACTCGTCTACCGCGTGCGCGTGCGATCGTGAGCGGATCGGTCAAGCCGCCAATGGAGCGCTCTCAGAGGTTGAGGCCGCGTCCTCCAGCAGTGGACATCGCGGCGGCAGCGCAGCGAGCTTACGCCGGATGATGTCGCGCGAGTATTTCTCGACGTAGTGCACGATCGTCTCGACGCGAATCTTGATGCTGCCGGCCGGCTTAGTGGCATCCAGATCGCCGAATTTGAAATAGAGCGTGCCCGACGCCTCCACGATCTTTTGGGTCGGCGTGTAGGTCGGTTGATCCATTCCACATTCGTAGCTGGAGAAGCGGATGACGCACGTGATCCATGGACAGCGAGCGGCGACCTTCGCTCCCCATAGGATCTCATTCGTGTTGCTACTGTAGGACGAGGGCCAGACATCCGAGATGTCGAAGGGACTTTTGATCCGTCCGGCGCGAATCTCCTCGCCGAAGAGCCAGTGCATGAGATCCTCGTCGATCGGGAAGTACTGCATCCACAGGATGGGAAATCCGTGGGCTTGTAGCTCGGCTTCGATCTCATGCCCAATGCCCGGATCCATGTGATACGGGCGCGCCAATACCAGAATGCACGGACGGTCGTGACGCGCGCACCAGGTGAGAATCTCCCGGCTCTTCTGCCGCATCCTTTGGTTGAACGTCTCCAGGGCGCGATACCCGGCTTCGACAGCTCGCACTGTCTCCTCTTCACTCAGGTCGAGGACATCCTTGAGGGCGAGGTGAAGTTGCTTGGGGACCTTCTCCGGCTCGCCGAGCGAGACGAACGGCGAGACGTATCGAATCCCATTCTCGGCGAAGACGTCACGCTCTTTGAGAAATCCCGCCTTGATGTTCTCTGGCCCTGCCATCACTCGCGTGCAGGTGAGCGTGTCGAGCACGTGACCGCGCAGAAAAGACGGCAGGGAATAGATCATCGGGCTCAGCAAGATGTCGATCTTCTTCTTCTGGCCGAAGATCAATTCCCCATAGTGTCCGCTCATGCACTTGACCGGGTAGCAGCAATCCACTGTGCCTCGCCCCTTGCCGTACTCGCGATATTGATCCTCAGAGGTGTCGGAGCTGAAGACGATGTTCTCGGGCGAAATCCCCAGGGCCGTCAGAAATCCCACCCAGAATTGATGGGTGCTCCAAATATTGAGGACCTTCGGGATCCCCACGCGCACCTGCGAGCGATCCTTAGGCGGCGACGCGACGGAAGCCTTCTTTCCGAACAAAATCCGCAATGTTGGGATACGCATTTTTCGTCTTCTCCAATTCCGCTTTGATGGCCTTCATCTCATTGACGTCTTCCACGAGTCCCTTCGGGCAGGAATTATTCACGATCACGCGCTCCCATCCTTCGGGAAGGGGGACCTTGCTCCAAGGACGCCCCTTGCCACCCGGTAGTTCGACGTCAATGAAGCTGCGCTGGCAGTTGACGGGGCACCATTTGCAAACCGTATCCGGTGAGGTCGTCGTCTTGTAGGTGAGACGCTCGATGACGTCGAAGCCACGGAAATGAGTGCGCCCGCCGCGCTCCCACCATTCGTGCGCGATGAGCGCTGCGCCGATGGCTCCCGCTTCACCGGAGTACGGATGGACGACGATCTCAGCATCCGGGACCTTCGACTTGATGAAGTCCACCTGTGCTTTGACGACGGCCAGGTTTTTGTGCGTCCCTCCTTGGAGGATGAATTTTCGTCCGACCTGCGCGAGATTATTCAATCCGCCGGCGTAGATCCATACGTTCAACGGGAGAATGGCGCAGAGCCCGGCGAGGATCTCCTCCGCTTGCCAGCCCTTGCGCTGTTGGTTGACGATGTCGCTCTGCAGGAAGACGCCGCAGCCCATCGTCAATTGCGGCATGGCTTGCGCACGAAAGGCATAGTCGGCGATCTGCTCCAGAGGGATGCCGAACCGCTCGGCCACACCTTGAAGGAACGCGCCATTTCCCGAGGAGCATTGCGAGTTGAGTCGGAAGTCCGAGACCGTCCCGTTCTTCAGGATCATGATCTTGACGTCCACCCCGCCCACGTCGCAGATGCAATCGGCATCAGGGAAGAAATAGAGTCCGGCCGTCGCATGCGCGATCGTCTCCACCACCGCGCAATCGGCCCCAATGATCCCTTTGAGCAGATCCTTCCCGTAACCGGTGATACCCACGGCCAGGATCTCTCCGTCTCCGATGGCCGCTCGAATCTGACGAAAGAGCGCCTTGGCATCTTCGATGGGGTTGCCGCGGCTGAGGGCGTAACAGGAGAAGACCAGTTCCTTCTCGGGCGAGAGGCAGACAGCTTTGGCCGTCGTCGAACCGAAATCGCAGCCGAGAACCACGCGCGAGAGATCAGGAGTCGGGCGCTCTCTCCGAATGGAGAGCCGAGGGTCGGAGCGCCCATTGTTCCCATAAGTGATCCGAAACTGCTGCAGCTCGTCTGGCGTCGTCCACAGGCCTTTTCGCCCCTCGCGCCTTTTCTCCTCGTACTGTCCCTCCTCGATCCACCACCGGAGCTTATCCATGCCCTGGTACACGCCGACGTGTTCGGGTTCGCGTCGTGCGATCTCGATGCATCCGAGAGCTGCGTAATAGAGCGCTTCCTTGGGGACGGAGATGAGGGAGGCTGGGTCCCGATCTTCCGGCAGCGGGACCTTACGCTCCTTCCAGATCTTGAGCAAATGGTGGCGCCAGGCTTCCTGCAAACCTTTGAAGAAGAGATTCGGTCCGCCCAGGAGAAGGACCTCCGGCATCGGGGTATTGCCGCGCGTGAGCGTCGCGAGATTCTGATAGACGACGGCCTCGAAGAGAGAGGCGATGATCTCTTCGACGGGAACGCCCGCTTTGAGCAGCGTGTTGGCATCGGCTTCGGCAAAGATGCCGCATTTGCTGCTGATCTTGTGCAGCGGATACCCCTCGTAGCGCATCTCCGACAGTTGCTCGAGCGGGATCTGCAGCTTGCGCGCCGTCTTCTCGATGAAGGTGCCGGTCCCCCCCGAGCACGCGCTCTGCATGAGGACTTGCTTCCCTTTGGAGGAGCCATCGCCCGTGAAGAAGATCGTCTTCATGTCCTCCCCGCCGATCTCGCTGACGAACCGTACGGCCGGATGCAAACGCTCGACGGCGGCCGCCACGGCGACGACTTCCTGCACGACTCGAGCACCCACGAGCGAAGCGATCAAACCGGCTCCGGAGCCGGTGAAGAAGACGCGATCTCGCCCCGGCGTCAGTCCGTGCTCGCGCTCCAGACGGGTGAGGAATTCCAAGACCTTCTCCGCCTGCCGCGTGTTGTGCCGTTCATACGCTTGCGCCAGGATCTCTCCGTCAGGCGATGCCAGAACGTATTTGCACGTCGTGCTGCCGACATCAATGCCGCAGATCATCACCCCTCCTCCTTGCCGACGACTTCTCGTCGCGAAGTCTGCTGGCGCTCATCGCATCTTCCGCGCCAGATGCATGACGTAATTGGCCGCCGTCCCCGCATAGCCGTAGTGCGGGATGCGATAGGTGCTTCGTTGCACCTCCGGGTACCGCTCCTCATAGCGGCGGATCGCCTCCACGGTGAGTCCGGTCTTGGCGAGCGCGTCCTCGAATTCCGCTTGAGCGCGCCGCTTGGCCTCGGTCAGGATCATCTGGCACCGAGAGAGAGCGTGCACCTCGGCGTCCCCCTTGATTTCGATCGGTGCATAGAGCAGATCGGGATAGCGGCCGAGCACGTTGGCCATCGCCCCAATGGACATCGTGTTCGGCATGCAGGAGTAAGGCGACAGCTCGCAAATCATATGCGCCTTCTTATGCCGATAAGCATAGAGGGCTTTCCCCACGAGCATGTGCCCCTCGCCTCCGCGCAGTTCGTAGTGGTAGTAGGGTTTGGCCAGTTGCTTGAGCTCCTCTTGATCGGGCAGTTCGTAGGGGAGATTCCCAAGCGCCCTGCGGAAGCGATTGTAGACGAAGTGATAGATGTGCTCCAAGGCGCGAATGAGCGCGATCTTCTTGCGATTGCGCTCAGCGCCCTTCCACTCTTCGGAAGTGATCGGCGAATGCAGCAGATAGTCGAGCCAAACGGCGATCGGCGGCGGAATGACTTCCGCCCCTTCTTGTTCGAGCCATCGCTTGATGTTGTAGTTGCCGTCACCCTCGTGCGTCTGGAGCCAGAATTCGCCCGTGATCTTCACCTTCGGCTTGACCTGCAGCCGATCTACGCGAATGGTGTCCCACCGCTTCCGCACTTCGCGCAGAGCATCGGTGAAGTAGTCGGTCAGGACATGCCACGCGAAGACCTTCAACTTTCCTCCCTGCAGTTTCTCTTGAGGCCGACGTCGGAAGACATCGTACAGGTACTCGATGCTTTCGCGCATGACGCGATCTGTCTCTCCGGGGACAACCTCATAGGGACGCGTCATGTACTCGAGATCGGTCAGCACATCAGCACAGAGGATCGCCCAGATGAGCCCTAAGCTCAGCGGGAGATTGATCTCCAATCCCCCACCGTGCGTCGCCCCTTGGTCGAGCTGATTCTGGGCGAGGAGGAAGAGGCGGAAATCTCGAAGTCCCAGCCCATCGAGCGCCATCGTGTACGATTCATGGTACTGCCCGAACCGGCAGGGGCCGCATGCTCCGGCCGTCAGAAAGACATAGCGCTTGACGACCTCATCGCGACCCAGCGCGGCCACCTCCGACTTGAGGAAATTCACCAAATTCCCCGTGGTGAAGATCGTCGGACAACACGCCCCGACATCAATCAATTCCTTCCCCGCATCCAAATCCGCCCGCGTGATATTCGGAAGCGGTTGGGCCCGATAGCCCAGGTTATGCATCACGCCCTGAATCAGTCGCTCATGCTTCCAGGTCAATCCCCCGAAGAGAATTGTCACTGTCGCCCGTTCCTCTCGCGTGAAGGGGCGAGGCCGATAGGCCGTATAATGGTTGATCCTCTGGATCGTCTCCATAGGCATACCTCCCATTTGTTGCGACACCCACTAGACTGACATGTCAGTCTAGTGAGGAGGTAAAAAAATTCACAACGTGGCCGAACGGGCGAAAACGCCGCGCAGCCCGAAGTTGAAGAGTTCCTCAACGACGGCCTCAAGCGGCGGAAGATCCTCGCGATGAGTCGTCAGTTGATCGGCCACCTCCTTCATCGTCCCCAAGATGCAGGACGCAACGATGCGCGTCTGACAAGGACGCACAAGACCCATGCGGATCCCATGCTCCAACGACCGCTCGATGAGCGAAAGGACACGCTCGTAGAAGGCTTGCAGCATCGCAGAGGAACGTTCATCCAAGCCCGCTGCGTGATGGAGGAGAATCTTCGTCAACTCGGGATCGTGGACGAGAAACTCCAGGACCCGACCGATGTTCGCCTTGACTTGCGCGAGCGGATCGGGCGCACCCGGACTGAGATCAATAGGCCGAATCCGCTGGCGCAACTCCTTGAGGACCTCATCCAAGAGGCTGTCAAAAATGTCGCGTTTGCTCGTGAAATAGAGATAAAACGTCCCCCGCGCGATGCCTGCACTCTCGATGATGTCCGAGACGCTCGCGTTGTGATACCCTTTCTGCGAGAAGACTTGTTTGGCGAAGAAAAGGATCTGATTCCGCCGTGCCTCCTTCAGCTCTTTGTGAACGACCACCCCGCCTACTCCTCCCTATGAAGATCTCCGCGAAGAGGAAGAATTCTTATCACATGGGGATCGCCTCTGTCAAGTTGAGTTTGGCAACACGGACCAATGGCTTCGAGGGAGTGCGGGGACGACAGATCACTCAATTTCGAGCCTCGGACGAAGGTACAATCCCGGTTTCGCCCAGAAGGCCCTCGGTTCGGCTTCAGTGGATGGGACACAGCAGAGCCCGAGCGTGAGCGCGCTCGTCACTTGCTGTAACGATAGGTGATCCGTCCTCGTGTCAGATCATATGGGGAGAGCTCCACGCGCACGCGATCCCCGGGCAGGACGCGAATGTAGTTCTTTCGCATCTTCCCAGAGAGGTGCGCCAGCACTTCATGGCCATCGCCATCGAGCTTCACGCGGAAGGTCGCATTGGGCAGCGCCTCAACGACCGTTCCATCCACCGGAATCATGTCCTCTTTGCTAATAGGCGTTCACCTCCTTCGTTCAGCGATCGTGTTCGATGTATGTGAACGAGACGTCGCCTTCGTCTTCCGACTCCGAAGCCGAAGCGCGCGCGCGCAGCCATGCGCTGTAATTGAGCGGCACCAGCGCGAACTTCTCCGTCACCTGCGAGACCAAGCGCTCGCCCAGCTCCATCCGCAGGTATTCCAAGAATCGTTGCATCTCTCGCTGCATGGCATCCATTTTGTCCCGCATGTTGAGGATGATCTCCACTCCGGCCAGATTCACCCCCAACTCGCGCGTGAGCGTCAGGATGAATTCCAATCGCTCAAGGTCTTTCTCGGAATAGTAGCGCGTGTTCCCCTTCGAGCGGGAAGGTTTCAAGAGCCCGTGCCTTTCGTAAAGCCGCAGCGTCTGCGGGTGAATTCCATAGGCCTCAGACACCGCGCTGATCGTGTAGCCTTTCTCTTTCCGCTTCTTCACCCCATTGGCTCTCTCCCATGCGCGCGATTCGGAAGACGAGACACATCCTCGTTTCCGGAGGAGAATGCTAATATATGAGTCTAGCTTTGTCAAGTTTTCGCCGGTCCGCTCCGTCCTGAAGGTGGGGAATCGTTAGGAGATTCGTTCGGGAGAGAGACTTGACAATCTCAGACTCATATTTTATTATAGAGTTCGGCTAAAAGCTTGCCGTTCGGCTTTTAGCCGCATCGAGGACGTTTGAACGTGAGCTGTTCATTGCAGTATAATCTCCTGGCGCGAGGGAGAGGGCTCACGATGGGCCCTTGGAGACTTCACGACCAGGAGGGAGGAACAATGGCGACAAGGGTGAAGTTGGCTGAGGAAGCCCTCTCGAAGTTCGAGAGTCGCTACCTGATTTGCTCGGTGGTGGCCAAGCGCGCCAAACAGCTGGTGAAGCATCCGGAGAGCCAGGGGTTGGCGTGGGCCATTACTCAGGCATTGAAGGAGTTAGACGAAGGGAAGATCCCCTTCGAGCAACCGGAGTTGGAGGGACCTCAGGCGCGTCGTGGCCGACGTGGCCGAGCTTCTCGCTGAGGGGGCCGACAGCCGAATTTTGCTGAGGAGGGAGGGACCATGGCGAAGGCCGTAGGCATTGACTTAGGGACGACGAATTCTGTGATTGCCGTCATGGAAGGGGGAAAACCGACGGTTATCATCAATAGTGAGGGGAGTCGTTTGACCCCTTCGGTCGTCGCGTTCACGAAGACGGGAGAGCGGCTCGTCGGGCAGTTGGCCAAGCGACAGGCGATCTTGAATCCGGAGAACACCATCTATTCGGTCAAGCGGTTCATGGGGCGGCGCTATTCGGAGGTGACGAGTGAGATCCGCAACGTCCCGTACAAGGTCGTGGCCGGGCCCAATGACGCGGTGCGGTTCGACATTATGGGGAAGCTCTACTCGCCGGAGGAGATCTCGGCCATGATCCTGCGCAAGCTCGTGGAGGATGCGTCGCGCTATCTCGGTGAGAAGATCACCGATGCCGTGATCACTGTTCCCGCGTACTTCAACGACGCGCAGCGGACGGCCACGCGCGATGCTGGAAAGATCGCCGGATTGAACGTCCTGCGGATCATCAATGAGCCAACGGCGGCGGCTCTCGCCTACGGATTGGACAAGAAGAAGAACGAGACCATCTTGGTCTTCGATCTCGGAGGAGGGACCTTCGACGTCTCCATCTTGGAGGTTGGCGATGGGGTCTTCGAGGTGAAGGCGACGAGCGGTGACACGCATCTGGGAGGGGACGATTTCGACAAGCGGATCGTGGACTGGCTGGCTGAGGAGTTCAAGCGAGAGTATGGGATTGACTTGCGCAAGGATCGTCAAGCGCTGCAGCGGTTGACCGAAGCGGCTGAGAAAGCGAAGATCGAGCTTTCGAGCGTCATGGAGACGATCATCAGTCTCCCCTTCATCACGGCCGATGCCACGGGGCCGAAGCATTTGGAGATGAAGCTGACGCGCTCGAAGTTCGAGCAATTGACGGCGGATTTGGTCGAACGTTGCATCGGGCCAGTCCGGCAAGCGCTCGCGGATGCGAAGATGACCGAACGGGATATTGACGAGGTCATCCTCGTTGGAGGAGCGACGCGCATTCCGGCTGTGCAGCAACTGGTACGGCGGTTGCTCGGGAAGGAACCGAATCAGTCCGTGAATCCGGACGAAGTGGTAGCGATCGGGGCGGCTATTCAGGCGGGGGTACTAGCGGGCGAGGTCAAGGAGGTGCTGCTGTTGGATGTCGTTCCGCTCTCACTGGGAGTGGAGACGCTCGGGGGCGTGATGACGAAGATCATCGAGCGGAACACGACCATTCCCGTGCGGCGGACGGAGATCTTCACAACGGCTGAGGACAATCAGACGGCCGTGGACATTCACATCCTGCAGGGCGAGCGGGAGATGGCGCGTGATAACCGCACGCTCGGGCGGTTCCGCTTGGAGGGCATCGTACCAGCGCCGCGTGGCGTCCCACAGATCGAGGTGACGTTCGATATTGATGCCAACGGCATCCTGCATGTGAGCGCGCGGGATAAGGCGACTGGGCGGGAGGCCAAGATCACGATCACCGGCTCGACGCAACTCTCCAAGGAGGAGATCGAGCGGATGATCCGCGAAGCGGAGATGTATGCGGAGGAGGATCGGCGGCGGCGCGAGCTGGTCGAAGCCCGCAATCAGGCTGATAGCCTCGCTTATCAGGTCGAGCGCACCTTGCGCGATCTGGGGGACAAGGTATCAGCTCCGGAGCGCGCGCGCGCTGAGCATTTGATCCAGGAGATCCGTCAGGCAATCAAGGAGGAGGCCGGGATCGAGCGAATTCGTCAGCTCACATCCGAGTTGCAGCAGATCGCGCATCAGATCGCGGCCCTTGCATATGGGCATGCGACCTCGGCCGGAGCGGGGACGTCGAGCCGATCCGATGGTGGATCCGATGATGTGATTGATGCGGAGTTCAAACCCAGCCATTGAGGCCCACGTGAGCGATCGCGTGGAGCTTAGCGGAGGTGAGGACATTCTATGCCACGTCGGAAGAAAACGCAGTCGGAGGAGCTGGCACTCCCTGTGCGGGAGGAGCCGGCTCCCACTTACGAAGAACCGGTCGAACCCTACGATGACGTCCTCGAAGAGGATTACTACGAAGACGATTTCGCCGTAGAGGAGGAACCTCTGGACGTCGTCGAAGAGGAAGAGGAGGAAGTGGAAGAAGCGCCGGTCTCAGAGGCGATATCCGAGCCTGAGGAGGAGGTCGTTGAACCGGCTGCTCCTCGATATGAGACGCGCCAAGAGATGCTGGCGCGGCTCATGCGTCGGCTACTGGCAGCCCGCGAGCGCGTGCGGGCGACGCTGGAGCGCGTGCGCGACATCAACGCGCAGCTGCGTGATGCCGGGCCCCGTCCTCCCGAGCGCCTCAAGGAACAGTATCAACGGGCGATCTCGGAATTGAGCGCGGCGCGGCGGGAGGAGAACTTGGCCCGAGCAGAGCTGATTCAGGCCCTCAATTGGCGAGGGTGAACGGGCGCGGCGCGTGTCGAGTTCGCGCGGGCCGGAGGACGTTACAGGGTCTGAGCCGATCCACATGTGGGATAGGGTATGGCGGTCAAGTACAAAGACTACTACGAGATCCTGGGTGTCCCTCGAACGGCCACGCAGGAGGAGATCAAGGCGGCCTTCCGCCGCCTGGCCCGAAAGTATCACCCAGATTTGAATCCGGGGGATAAGCAGGCGGAGGAGAAGTTCAAGGAAATCAACGAGGCTTACGAGGTCCTGGGGGATCCCAAGAAGCGTGAACTCTACGATCGGCTGGGACCGAATTGGAAAGCGGGTGCGGATTTCACCCCACCACCAGACTGGGAGAAGATTCGGATTGATTTCGGCGATTTCGACTTCTTCACGGGAGGGCCGGGGAGCTTCAGCGAGTTCTTCGAGACGCTCTTTGGAGGACTGCGCGGTCGAGCGGCGTCGCGCCGCTCGGCGGCGGGCACGCGCGTCGGTTGGGGGATTCGTGGGAAGGACATTGAGTCCGAGCTGACGCTCACGCTCGAGGAGGCCCATCGTGGGACGACGCGCCGGGTCACGCTCCCTAGTGGGCGCACGGTTGAGGTGAAGATCCCCGCCGGTGTGCGCGAGGGCTCAGTCATTCGGCTCGCGGGGCAGGGCGAACCCGGTCTGGGCGGTCCTTCGGGCGATCTCTATTTGAAGATTCGGCTGCAGAAACATCCGATCTTTACGGTCTCTGGCGACGATGTTTACGTGGAGGTCCCGATCACGCCGTGGGAGGCCGTGCTGGGAGGGAAGATTCGAGTCCCGACGTTGGACGGCACAGTAGAAGTGACGCTCCCGCCGGGTTCGCAGAGCGGACAGAAGCTTCGGCTGCGCGGTCAAGGCTTGAACCGTCGGCGTGGTGGGCGGGGCGATCAGTACGTGCAGCTTCGGATTGTCGTCCCCACGAATCCGACGCCGGCCGAACGCCGCTTGTTCGAGCAACTGGCGCGCGAGTCGAGTTTCAACCCACGGCAGTAGGCATCGTGCGGGACCTCATTGAGGGGAGCTTCCGAGGAGATCACGGATTGGGGGAGGACCTATGGATTTCAATCGCTTGACGGAGAAAGTGCAAGAGGCAGTGCGCGCGGCGCAAAGCCTCGCGGCGCGCTACAGTCATCAACAGATTGATGTCGAACACTTGCTGCTGGCGCTTCTGCAGCAAGAGGGCGGTTTGGCCTCGGCGATCTTGGAGAAGGCGGGGGTGGATCCGAAGCTCGTCCGCGCCCGTTTGGAGCAAGAGCTGGCGCGCTGGCCGAAGGTGAGCGGACCGGCGGCCGGTCCCGATTATGTCTACATCACCGGGCGGCTCAATCGCCTGTTCGCGATGGCCGAGGATGAAGCGGCGCGGCTGAAGGACGAATACGTGAGCGTCGAGCATATCTTGCTCGCGATCCTGGAGGAAGGGCGTGGGGGTGCCGCCGGACGCATTCTGTTGGATCTTGGTGTGGATCGGGATCGTCTGATGAAGGCCTTGCAACAGATTCGCGGCACGCAGCGGGTGACGAGCCCGACGCCCGAGGCGACCTATCAAGCCCTCGAACGCTATGGACGCGATCTGACTAAGCTCGCCGCTCAAGGGAAGCTCGATCCCGTCATTGGGCGAGACGACGAGATCCGGCGGGTGATTCAAGTGCTCTCGCGTCGGACCAAGAATAACCCCGTCCTGATCGGTGAGCCGGGCGTCGGGAAGACGGCCATCGTCGAGGGATTGGCGCAGCGCATTGTGCGGGGGGATGTTCCCGAGGGCTTGAAGAACAAGCGCGTCATCCAATTGGACATGGGGGCGCTCATCGCCGGGGCGAAATATCGCGGCGAATTCGAAGAACGGTTGAAGGCCGTGCTCCGCGAGGTGCAAGAGTCGCAGGGAGAGATCATCCTCTTCATTGACGAGCTGCACACGGTCGTGGGCGCCGGTCGAGCAGAAGGGGCGACCATGGATGCCAGCAATCTGCTCAAGCCAATGCTCGCGCGCGGCGAACTGCGCTGCATCGGTGCGACGACCCTGGACGAATATCGCAAGTATATCGAGAAGGATGCCGCGCTCGAGCGTCGCTTCCAACCGATCCTGGTCGGCGAGCCTTCGGTCGAGGACACGATCTCGATCCTGCGGGGCTTGAAGGAGCGCTATGAAGTCCATCATGGCGTGCGCATCAAGGATGCGGCGCTTGTGGCAGCGGCGATGCTCAGCCATCGCTATATCTCGGATCGCTTCTTACCGGACAAGGCGATTGACCTTGTGGACGAGGCAGCGGCGCGGCTTCGGACCGAGATCGACTCGATGCCTTCGGAGTTGGATGAAATCCTGCGGCGGATCATGCAACTGGAGATCGAGCGCGAGGGACTGAAGCGGGAGACCGATTCGGCCTCGCGCGAGCGATTGCGCAAGATCGAGGAGGAGCTGGCCGAGCTGCGCGTGCATGCGGATCGGCTTCGCGCGCAGTGGGAGGAGGAGAAGCAGATCCTCGCTCGTTTGCGCGAGTTGCGCGAGCAGATCGAGCAGACGAAGATCCTCATCGACCAGGCCGAGCGCGCCTATGATCTGAATCGCGCGGCTGAGTTGCGCTACGGGCGTTTGGTCGAGTTGGAGAAGCAGGTGCGCGAGCAAGAGGCACAGCTTGCGGAGCTGGCGGCGCGGCATGGTGGAGTGCGCTTGCTCAAGGAGGAGGTGGATGAGGAGGACATCGCCGAAGTCGTGAGCCGTTGGACGGGAATTCCCGTGAGTCGCCTCTTGGAGGGAGAGATTCAGAAGCTGCTGCGCCTAGAGGAGGAGTTGCATCGCCGGGTCGTGGGACAGGATGAGGCAGTTCGCGCTGTGGCCGAGGCTGTGCGTCGGGCGCGCGCCGGATTGAAAGATCCGAATCGTCCAATTGGCAGCTTCATCTTCCTCGGCCCGACTGGCGTCGGCAAAACGGAGCTGGCTCGCGCCTTAGCCGAGTGTCTCTTCGATGATGAGCGCGCCCTAGTGCGGATTGATATGTCCGAGTACATGGAGAAGCATTCGGTCGCTCGGTTGATCGGGGCGCCACCGGGCTACGTCGGATATGAAGAGGGAGGGCAGCTCACCGAAGCTGTGCGCCGTCGGCCGTATTCGGTCATCCTCTTCGACGAGCTGGAGAAAGCGCATTGGGACGTCTTCAACATCCTCCTGCAGATCCTCGATGATGGACGGCTGACCGATAGTCACGGTCGGACGGTGGACTTCAAGAACACGATCATCATCATGACGTCCAACATCGGGAGCCATTTGATCCTCGAGCATCGTGGCGGGGCCGGCGAGAGCTACGAGCGGATGAAGGAGGCGGTGCTCGCCGAATTGCGGCGGACGTTCCGTCCTGAATTCTTGAATCGCGTGGACGAGATCGTCGTCTTCCATGCATTGACGGAGGAGCATCTGAAGCGCATCGTCGAGATCCAGCTCGAGCGGTTGCGGCATCGATTGCGAGATCGCCGGATCGAGTTGGAGCTGACCGAGCGGGCGAAGGCGCGTCTGGCTGAGTGGGGATATGATCCCGTCTTCGGGGCGCGGCCCCTCAAGCGGGTGATCCAACGGGAAGTGGAGACGCCGCTGGCGAAATTGATCTTGCAGGGGGAAGTGCGAGATAATTCCCTCGTGCTCGTGGATGAAGACGGAGGCCGGCTCACCTTCTCGGTTCAGCCGAAGGAGGTGTCAGTGGCCGGATGAGCGCTTGGAGGGAGGGAGAGGACATGAACGCGCTCAGGACGAAACTCGGTACCCTCTTCGGAACGCGCTCGGGGAAGATCGCCGGAGCACTTGCGCTCATGCTCATCGGCGTTTTGATGGGGTCGGCGATCACGGCGCGCACGGAGTGGTCGCCATTCTCTGGTCGGACTGAAACGCATGTTCCCGTGTATTTGGCCACGGGGACGCCCGTGGGCGGGAACATCTCGCTGTTGGAGGGCTTGGCGCCAATTGTGCGGGCGGCGCGGGAATGGGTCGTGACGATCGAGACGAAGATCCCGGATCGCGCGGGATGGGACATCTTCGATGATCCGTTCTTTCGCTGGTTCTTCGGCCGCCCACAGATCCCACGGCGGGAGCAATATCGTCGAGGGCTCGGCTCGGGCGTGATCGTCAGTCCCGATGGGTACATCCTGACGAATCATCACGTCGTGGAGAACGCTAGCGAACTGGACGTAATGCTCTTCGATGGCCGTCGCTTCCGCGGGCGCGTCGTCGGAGCCGATCCGAAGACTGATCTGGCCGTCGTGAAGATTGAGGCGACGAAACTGCCGGCGGCCATCTTCGGCGATTCCTCCCGCGTGCAAGCTGGTGACTTCGTCATCGCGATCGGCAGCCCGTTCGATCTTCGATTGCAGCATACGGTGACCTTCGGGATCGTGAGCGCGACCGGACGAGGGAGCCTCGGCATCGCCGATTATGGCGATTTCATCCAGACCGATGCGGCGATCAACCCCGGCAATTCGGGTGGGCCGCTGGTGAATATGCGGGGAGAATTGATCGGCATCAATACGGCGATCTTCACGCGAGGCGCGCCGGCCAATGCAGGGGTCGGCTTCGCCATTCCGATCAACATGGCGCGTGAGGTCATGGACCGCATTCTGAAATACGGGCGCGTCGTGCGCGGCTACTTGGGCGTGAACATTCAGACGCTGGATGAAGCGATGGCCGAAGTTTATGGTGTGAAAGGGCGTCGTGGGGCGATCGTGCTCGAAGTCGTTCCCGACAGCCCGGCTGATCGCGCAGGTCTTCGACGCGATGACATCATCATCGAGTACAACGGACAGAAGATCACCGAGAGCGAGCAGTTGCGAAACCTGGTGGCGATGACGGCTCCCGGAACGCGCGCGACGCTCAAGGTCCTGCGCGAGGGGCGCGAGCAAGTGCTCACGGTCGAAGTGGGCGAGCTGAAGGAAGAGCGAGCGAGCGCGCGATTTGGAGAGGGCGTCGAACGTGGAGCGACCTTGAGTGGCCTCGAGGTTCATGAGCTGACGCCGGCGCTGCAACGGCAATATGATCTGCCGCGCCAGATCACGGGCGTTCTCATCATCGGGGTCGCCGAGGGAAGCCCGGCGGCGGAAGCGGGCTTGATGCCGGGCGATGTGATCCAAGAGATCAATCGCCAACCGATTCGCACCGTCGCCGACTTCCGTCGCATGGCGGCCGAGATTGGACGGCGCCGAGCCGTGTTGCGCGTCTACAGTCAGCGCCAAGGCGGAAGCGTCCTCATCGTTCTCGAACCGCGTGGGTGAAGCAACTCATCGAGCGGAGAGGGGGCGATGTTTTACGTCTTACGGCGAGCTAATGGCGAGATCTTCACGCTCCAAAGGGGCGGCGTCTCCTACGTCGCCGTCTGGGCCGATGAACGAGCGGTGCGGCGGAGCAAGAGCGCGAATCCAGACCTGATGGTCTATGTGCCGGCCCCCGCAGACGAACGCTTGCTCCGGCGGTGGTTCGGCGATCGTCCGATGCGCTTCTTCCTCGTAGAGGACAGAGATCCGGATTTGAGAACGGGGCGCGAGATCTCGCCGGAAGAAGTCTTCGGCCAAGCGGTGCTTCCGAAGGCGGCATAAGGCGCACTCTCCCTTCGGAAGGAGAGGCGTGGGGGCGGAGGTCCCTGCCCTGAGAGGAGAGAATATGGACAAACTCACGAGGCAAAGGTGGATCTTCAGCGGCCTCTATCTCCTCTTCGTGCTGGGGGTGTTGTTCTCCATCCAGCAGTATGCGCGAGTGAGGCCGCAACCGATCGCTTATAGCGAGCTGCTCGACGCCGTCCGCAATGGCAAGGTGGCCGAGGTGTGGATCAGTGAGAGCGAGATTCGCGCGCGCCTCTCTGAAGGCGAGAAACTCGTGGCTGCCACGCGCGTGCCGGGAATTGAGGACACGGCTCTGCTCGAAGAGCTTGAGGAGCGTCGCGTGAAGTTCTCCGGTGTGATCGAACGCGCCTCTTGGTGGGAGCAATTCTTCCTCTATTGGATCTTGCCGCTTGTGATCCTCGTCGCTCTGTGGGGCTACGGGATGCGTCGGTTGGCGCAAGGCGGGAGCGGCGTGCTCACTTTCGGGCGCAGCAAGGCGAAGATCTACGACACGAGCAGCGAGAATCGAGTGACCTTCGCCGACGTGGCGGGCGTGGACGAAGCGAAGGCCGAGCTGATGGAGATCGTGGATTTCTTGAGGCATCCGGCCCGGTATCAGCGGTTGGGCGGGCGCATTCCGAAAGGGGTGTTGCTCATCGGGCCGCCGGGAACGGGCAAGACGCTTCTGGCGCGCGCCGTGGCCGGGGAAGCTGGTGTTCCATTCTTCGCCATCTCGGGTTCGGAGTTCGTGGAGATGTTCGTGGGAGTGGGCGCGGCTCGCGTGCGCGATCTCTTCGAGCAAGCGAAGCGGCGTGCTCCCTGCATCGTCTTCATTGACGAGCTGGATGCCATCGGGAAGATGCGGTCCGTCGGCGGTGGACTCGTTGGCGCTCATGATGAGCGCGAGCAGACCCTCAATCAACTGCTCGTCGAGATGGATGGATTCGATTCGTCCAAAGGCGTGATCATCATGGCGGCGACCAATCGGCCGGAGATCCTGGATCCGGCGTTGCTGCGCGCTGGGCGCTTCGATCGGCGGATCGTCATTGATAAGCCCGATGTGAAAGGGCGCGAAGAGATCCTTCGCGTGCACGTTCGAAAGATCCGCCTGGCGCCGGATGTGGATCTGCGGATCATCGCCGCGCGGACTCCCGGTATGGTTGGCGCCGATTTGGCCAACATCGTGAACGAGGCGGCGCTTTTGGCGGCGCGTCGGGGAGCGGAGGCCGTCGAGATGCAGGATTTCGAGAACGCCATTGATCGCATCCTGCTCGGCTTGGAGAAGAAGGGACGGGTCATGTCCCCGGAAGAGAAGGAGCGGGTGGCGTATCACGAGGTCGGGCATGCGCTCTGCGCACTCTCGGTCCCACATGCTGATCCCGTGCATAAGGTCACGATTATTCCGCGCACGATCGGCGCTCTTGGCGCGACGCTGCAATTACCGACAGAGGATCGGTATTTGCTGACGAAGCCGCAATTGGAGGATCGCTTGGTCGTGCTGTTGGGAGGACGTGCCGCCGAAGAGTTGAGCTTCGGCAATGTCTCCACGGGGGCGCATAACGATCTGGAACAAGCGACCGAGATCGCGCGGCAGATGGTCATGCGTTTCGGCATGAGCGAGCGTTTGGGGCCGCTGACCTATGGACGTCCTTGGACTTCGCAGTTCCTTCAAGGCTCAGTCCCCTTGGGCGAGGAGCGAAATTTCAGCGAACAGACGGCGCGCCTGATTGACGAGGAAGTGCAGCGGGTGGTGACCGAAGCTTATGAGCGCGCGCGGGCGATCTTGCGCCAGAAGCAGGCGGCGCTCCATCATGTGGCGCGAGAGCTGATCAAACGTGAGACTTTGGATCGCGAGGAGTTGGAACAGTTGGTGCGCGAGAGCATGACCGCCGCCGCGCACGTGCCGACTGAATGAGGGTCTATTCGGAGCGAGGCCGATTGAGCGTTTCCGACTCATTGTCTCGTTCCGGGAAGAGAAAGCGAGGTGGGCGATGTCGGCCGTTGTCTTCGCTGGAGTTTCTCCGCATCCGCCGATCATCGTCCCGGAGATCGGTGGGCCACATTTGAAGGACGTGGAGGCGACGGTGCGCGGTGTCCAAGAGATGATGCGTCGTCTGGTCGCCGCGCGGCCAGATGTCGTCGCCATCATCAGCCCGCATGCGCCGCTCGATCCCCGAAGCTTCAGCGCGTACAGCGGACCTCGACTGCGCGGCAGCTTCTGGGAGTTCGGCGCGCCGCATGTCGAATTCGACGTCCCCAATCACATTGTTTTGCTCTCGCGTCTGGCCGCTGTCGCCCATGAGCGCGGCCTGCCGATGTGGCTCGTTCCAGCGGGACGGCGGTTGGATCATGGGACGATGGTCCCGCTGTACTATCTCCTTCAAGCGGGATGGCGCTCGAGCGTGCTGGTCGTCGGGCTGTCGCTGCGGCCGTTTGAGGATCATATCCGCTTCGGCGAATGCTTAGCGGAAGCCGCCGCCCAACTGGGCGTACGTTTGGCTATCTGCGCCAGCGGCGATATGAGTCACCGCTTGAAACCAGGAGCGCCAGCGGGGTATCACCCGGAGGCGCATCGCTACGATGAGGCGATTGTCGAAGCGATCCGCGCGGGCGATTTCGAGCGCATCTTGCGCCTGGATCCCGATCTGCGGGAGGAAGCGGGTGAGGACATCTATCGCTCGCTGCTGATCGCCTATGGAGCTTTGGGACGCGCGTTGCATCGTCCGGAAGTCTTCTCCTATGAAGGCCCCTTTGGCGTCGGATACATGGCGGCCGTGCTCGCCGATTACTCCGATCGCGTCTCGGAGGCCGAAGAGTTGCCAGAGAGCATCGGCGAGTCCGATCTACCGGCGCTCGCGCGACGAGCCGTTCACGCGTATGTGACAGAGGGGCGCATTCTCGATCCGCCATCACAGCTTCGTGGAGGCGCAGCCGAGCGCGCGGGCGTCTTCGTCAGCATCAAAACGCGTCAGGGCCAGTTACGCGGGTGCATCGGGACCATTGAACCCACTTATGAGAACGTGGCGCGCGAGGTCATTCATAACGCCATCGCTGCCGCCACGCACGATCCGCGCTTTGATCCGGTGCGCGCGGACGAACTCGAAGAGTTGGTCTTCTCGGTGGATATTCTCTCTCCGCCGGAACCAGTCGCCGATGCGCGCGATCTCGATCCGAAGCGATACGGCGTCATCGTGGAGACCGAGGATGGGCGACGTGGATTGCTATTGCCGGATCTGCCGGGGATCGAGACTGTCGAACGGCAGCTTCACTACGCGCGCGTGAAAGCCGGCATCCGTCCGGACGAGTCGTTTCGAATCTACCGCTTCACCGTTCGGCGGATTCGGGAGCACGGGCGCGCGGCGGCGGAAGCCGAAGCGTGAGCGAGCAATTCTCATTCGGAGGAGCGCTATGGTCTCATACGCGGATATCGAGATGTTGAAAGCCTACGCGCCGCAAGGCGATGGGTGGGTCTTGAGCGTGTATCTGGATGTGGATCAGTCGAAGGCGAGCAATTTGAAGCGCGGGTTTGAGACGGTGTTGCAAAACCTCCTGCGGGAGGTGGAGCAAGGAGTGGATGAGCGCGCGCGCGAAGAGTTCGCGGCGAACCGAGCGCGCGTGCTCCGGTTCATACAGAGCTATGAGCCGAAGAAGAAGGGCCTCATCATCTTCTCCGATGCACGGCATGAGTTTTGGTGGGATCGCGAATTGCCCGTTCTCTTGCCGAACGCCGCTCGCTTCGAGCGAGTCCCCTATCTCCGACCGCTCATCGAAGTCCTGGACGAACATGAGCGGTACGGCGTCGTCCTTATTGACAAGGAGAAGGCACGCCTGTTCACCGTGCACGTGGGCGAGATCGAGGAGCACGCCGCGGTCTTCGACGACGTGCCGCGCCGCACGGTGACGACGAGCATGGATCGGCTCTGGTCGCAGAAGAATCTCCAGCGACATCACGATATGCACGTGCATTGGCATGCGGCCCATGTGGCGGAGCGATTGCGCGAGTTGGTCGAGCGCTACCATTTCGATCGGCTCGTCATCGGAGGCACAGTGGAAGCGGTGGGCGAACTGATGCGCGTGTTGCCCAAGCGCCTGCACGAGCGCGTGGCGGGCACGCTTTCGGTCCCCGTGACGGCCTCGGCATCGGACGTTCTTGCTGAGGTCCTCCGCATCGAGGAGCAGGTCGAGCGGCAAGCGGAGCATCAGTTGGTGGAGTCTCTGCTGACGGCGGCCGGCAAAGGCGATCGAGCCGTCGTCGGTCCGACGGCGACGTTGGAAGCGCTCCACGAAGGGCGCGTCTGGCGGCTCATCTACGTTGGCAACCATGCCCTCGTGGGCTCGGTATGCACACAGTGCAGCGCGCTCTTTTGGGAGCCGCAGCGCGAGACTTGCTGGTATTGCGGTGGGAGGTTGGACGTAGCGCCAGATTTCTTGAACCGCGTCTTGGAACGCGCGCTCGCCTTGGGCGGGAGCGTGGAAGAAATCCGGGGCCCGGCGGCGGAGAAGTTGAAGGCGGCCGGGGGATTGGGGGCGTTCCTGCGCTATTGATGCTGTGAGGAGGAGCGATGAGCGAGGAGACGGTAGACGTCCTGGCCGTGGGTGCTCATCCCGATGACGTCGAATTGGCGATGGGAGGGACGCTGCTCAAGTTGGCGTCCTTGGGCTATCGCACGGGGATCATTGATATGACGCGAGGGGAAGCCGGAACGCGCGGGACGCCTGAGGAACGAGCGCGCGAGGCCGCCGAGGCGGCGCGTATCTTGCGCGTCGCTGTGCGCGAGACGCTCGGACTTCCCGATACCCGCGTCCTCTGCACGGACGAAGCGCGACGCGCCTTTGTCCGCGTGCTTCGACGGCTTCGACCGAAGGTCGTCTTCACCCACTATTGGGAGGATCCGCATCCGGATCACGCGCACACGAGCCGAATCGTGCGCGAGGCCGCTTTCCTCGCGGGACTGCCCAAGTATGACCCTGAGACCGGACAGGCGCGCCATCGGCCGAACGCGGTCGCGTATTTCCTCTTCCCGCGCACTCTTCCGCCGAGCTTCGTCGTGGACATCACAGCGTTCGCCGAGGAGAAGCTGCGGGCGATTCGCGCGCATCGTTCGCAGCTCCATGATCCCTCGCGTCCGGAACCGCAGACGCGCATCAGTGCCGAAGGATTCCTGCGACGCGTGGAGGCGCGGCAGCGCTACTATGGGGCCCTCATTGAGGTCGAGCATGGAGAGGCCTTCTTCGTTCGCGAGGTCTTGCACGTGGAGGATCCCGTGGCTTTGCTCACGCGTTCGATGAACCTCTATGCCTATCTTCTGTGAGGAGCCGAGATCGTATGAGCGGAGAATATTGCGTGGGGATGATCACGACCTCTTCTCGCGAAGAGGCTCAGCGGATTGCCGAAGCCCTCGTTCACGAGCGATTGGCCGCGTGCGTCACGATCGTCCCTGAGGTCGAATCCGTGTATTGGTGGGAAGGGCGGATCGTTCGGGATCGGGAGGTTCTGCTGCTCGTGAAGACCATGCGAGCGAAGTGGCCGAGGCTCATGGCAGTGGTGAAGGAGCGACATAGCTATCAAGTCCCAGAGATCATCGCCCTCCCCATCGTGGAAGGATCTGAGGCTTACCTAGAGTGGCTGGCACAATCCCTCAACGCATCTTGATCTGCGCAGGAAGATTTGTTACCTTAGCGCGTGTCTTCTGCGAGAGGGGAAGCTATGAACATGGATGCGCACAATCCGATCGAAGGAGCACCATTGCCGAGGAAGAAGACGCTGACGAAGGCGGATCTCATCGAGGAGGTCGCTCGTGCGGCTGAACTCGCGCGAAAGGATTCCCAGGTCATCGTCGAGACGGTCTTGGAGAGCTTGGTCAGCGCGCTGAAGCGGGGCGAGGGGATCGAGTTGCGCGGCTTCGGTTCCTTCCGCTTTCGCGAGCGGGGTCCTCGGCGCGGGCGAAATCCGAAGACGGGCGAGGTGGTGGATGTCCCTCCTAAGCGCATGCCATATTTCAAGCCGGGGAAGGAGCTGAAGGAGTTGATCAATCAATAGGCATGGATTTTCTCTGGAGTCCATGGCGATTCCGCTACGTCTCGACGGCCGAGGAGCAGACGCGTTGCGTCTTTTGCGAAGCGCCTCGGTTGAGCGATGAGAAGGCTTTGATCTTGTATCGCGGGCGGGAGAACTTCATCCTCTTGAACCTCTATCCGTATACGACCGGCCATTTGATGATCGCGCCCTATGCACATCTGGCGTCCTTCGCGGAAGCGCCCAAGAGCCTCACCGACGAGATGACCGATCTGGCCAAGTATTGCTGCCGGATCCTGACGGAGGTCTACCGCCCGCATGGGTTGAACCTTGGAATGAATCTGGGGCGAGCGGCCGGAGCGGGCATCGCCGATCATTTCCATCTGCATGTGCTCCCGCGGTGGTTCGGCGATACGAATTTCACGACCGTCATCGCTGAGACCCGCGTCCTGCCCGAGGATTTGGCGACGACCTACCGAAAGCTGCGACGACATTTCGAGGACGTCCCGCTTCGCTGAGCCTCCGTTCGTCCCATGGGGAGGAGTCGAGGGGGTATGGGTGCCGCTTTTGCGATCCTCATCACCTTGGTCTTCGTCGTCGAAGGGCGGGCGTATCAAGAAGGACAAGGACGACCAGCGCCCGGCCTTGGTGCCGCCATGCATCAGATTCGCGGGCGCGTCTATCTCCCCACAGGCGCGCCTGCCGAAGAACGCTTCCGCGTGACGCTGCGCACGTTCGGGCATAGCGTCGTGAACGAGACGTTCACGGATTCCCTGGGGAATTTCGAGTTCCGAGGCGTGCCCAATGGGACCTATGAGATCGTCGTGTGGGAGACGGACCGATACGCGACTGAAATCGAGCGCATCGAGGTCTTCGGCCGGGCCGCACGCGTCTTCACGCAGAACATCTTCTTGCGCGAGAAAGAGCGCGCGGCTTCCGAACGAACGCCCGCTGGAACGGTCTCCTTGGCGCGCTTGAGCGAAGCGATTCCGAAAGAGGCGCGAAAGGAATACGAGAGAGGAGCTAAGGAGTCGCGAAAGGGGAATCCCCAGAAAGCGATCGTGCATTTCCAACGGGCGCTCGCCCTTTATCCTCGATACGTTCAAGCGCTCAATGATCTCGGCGTCCAGTATCTCCGTCTGAACGATCTCGCCCAAGCCCGCGCGGCGTTTCAACAGGCAATCGAAGTGGATCCTCAGGCCCCACATCCGTATGTGAATCTCGGATTCCTGCACCTGCTTCAGAAGGAATACGAAGAGGCGCTCGCGCACCTGCAGCGAGCCGTGACGCTCGATCCGGCCAATTGGTCCGCGCGCATGCTGTGTGGGATCGCCTTCATGCAGACGGGCGATCTGGAGCGTGCGGAGAGCGAGTTGCAGAAGGCGCTCTCGCTCGGCTTCCCGCCAGCGGCCTCGATCGTGCGCTTGCATTTGGCGAATCTCTTCCTGCGGCGCGGAGAGTACGTGCGCGCGTTGGAGCAGTCGGAGAAATATCTCGAAGAGGTCCCGAATGCAACAAATGCTGCCGAGGTTCGTGAGCGGGTGAAGAGGTTGCGGGAGCTGGTGCGCGCGCAGAACCGTCAGCCGTGAGCGCGGGCTAGGAGAGATGCTTGCGGCGGCGGGAAGTCTCCGCCTGCTGGCGAAGGATCCGACGGATGCGCTCGCGCACCTCAGAGATGAAGGGATCGTCCGGAGCAAGACGCTGTAATTGGTTGAGGTAGTAGAGCGCGTTCTCGTTCTCGGGCGCGACATAATCTCCTCGTCGAAGAGCTTCCTCCACTAAGAGCTTGAGCTGGCGAATGCGTTCCTGTCGATCGCCGGGAGCTTCCGAAGAGATCATCGGCTCAAGCGAAAAATCGTAGTTCGCCTCCGGCTCCGAAGGATCGGCGAAGATCTCGCGCTCGATCGGCTTATACCCTTCTTTCTGCAGGACAATGCGGTGGGTGCCCGCCGTGAGTTCGACCACCAAGGGCGTATGGCCGACCCACCGACCGTCAATGAAAACGGTCGCCTTCGGCGGATCGGTCGCGATGTTCACCAAGCCCGAGGCGCGCTCACGCGTCAGCAGGAGAATAGCCGTCACAGTGAGGAACGTCGCCAGCAGCGCGATCACCATCGCGCGCCCGTGCCTTCGCCATGTCAGCCCTCGCTCGCCCATAGCGCCTCGCCGAGCATGGAAAATATTATCGAAATCGCATGCCGTCGGACAAGCCGGGTTCCCAGGGACAGTGCACCCGGCGATTCACTCGTGAAGGATTCGCGCGATCACGCGCCGCAGCCGTCGGGCGTCCGTCAGGGGGTTGAATCCCACCAGGTGCTCGCGGAGTTTCCCCTCCCGATCGAAGAGGAACGTTTGGGGGATGGGATGCTCGCCCGGCCCGACGAAGGCTTCGAACATGCCGTCGGGAGCGAAGCCGATCGGGTAATTCACGCCGAATTCTCGGACGAATCGCTGAACCTGCGGAACATCGCGCTCCGGGTCTTCGATCGTGAGTCCGAGGATCTCTAATCCGCGGTCGCCGTAGGCGTTCTTCAGTTCGACCAGAAGCGGAACCTCATCCCGACAGGGGGGACACCAGGTCGCCCAGAAATCCACGATGAGGACCTTGCCGCGGAAGTCCGAGAGGACGATCTCGCGGCCGTCGAGCGTACGAATGCGGAAGTCGGGAGCCCGCCGATGACTATCGGGCGCCCATGGCAATCCATCAATGACCGCCGTCGAAGGTCGCGCGCCGCTTCGGAAGAAGATCGCGTACGCGGCCCAGGCCGCTCCCATCCCAGCGATCACCAATAGGGCCGTCCAACGCGCCGAAGTCGAGCGCTTCGAGGTCCCCTCAGTAGCGGCCATGTTCATCCCCACGTTCGGCGAACTCCTCCTCCGACTGTTCTCTCGCAGAGATTCCAATTGATGGACCAGCAATTCGATACGCCTCCGATGCCCACATCCCCAAGTCGATCAGCTTGCATCGCTCCGAGCAGAATGGGCGGAACGGATTCGATTCCCAGGGGACGCGCTTCCCACAGCATGGGCACCTGACCATCATACGGAGGTAATGATACACAAAACCGCTCGCGCGTCAACGCATAGGGGCTGCGGCGTGCATTGCGAGAAGCGCGCATCTCTGCTACACTGACTCCCCTCGCACTTCGAGATTCAAGAGGATGATGAGAGATGCCGGAGACGATCCCGAACGAGTATCTCGATCTCTTCCAGAAGCGCGCGTTCGCCGTCCTCGCGACGCTTATGCCCGATGGCTCCCCGCAAGTGACGCCGGTGTGGTGCGATTTCGACGGGACGCACGTGCTCGTGAATTCGGCGCGTGGTCGCGTGAAGGATCGGAACATGAGACGCGATCCCCGCGTCGCGCTCGTGATCCTGGATCCTGAGAATCCGTATCGTTACGTGGAGATTCGCGGGCGCGTCGTCGAGATCACCGAAGAGGGAGCGGACGCGCACATTGATCGGTTGGCCAAGAAATATCTGGGCCTGGAGACCTATCCCTATCGCCAGCCGGGAGAGGTTCGTGTCCTCTACAAGATTCGCCCAGAGCGCGTCTCCGGATTGCGATGAACAGACCATCCGGAGCAGCGCGCGACGCGGACGCTGCGTTGGGACGAGAGCGAATTGGAGCGGGTGCAATGTAAGGATGAACGGATTTGCGAACGCGCTCGCGTCGGTTTATAATGACGCCTGACGTTGCTCGTGGTGTCCAGTCGAAGGGCTGGGCGTCTTTGAGTCCAACATCCCAAGTGAGCGCGGAAGGAGTGCGTATGAGCGAAAGGTACAGGCATCTGGAAGACGAATGGCGACAGGCCGCTCGACGCTCGCGGGACTTTCCGAAGCCGAATTTGCTGACCGTTCGCGAGGTCTTTCGCTGCGCGATCTGCGGAGCTGTCGTCCCGGTGGAGATCGGCATTCCGATGGATGGCGAGTGCCCGAAATGTCATGCCGATCTGCACACCTGCAAGAACTGCATCCATTTCGATCCACAGAGTCGGTTCGAGTGCACTGAGCCGATCCCGGTGCGCATCCCGCGAAAGGATGTGCGGAACGAATGCGAGTTCTTCGAGCCGCGAAAGATCGTGGAGCGCGAGACGACCACCTCGCCCATGCAGATTCAAGATCCGCGCGCGGCCTTCGATCGGTTGTTCAAGAAGTGATCCCCTGTTCCCACGAGGGCTCGGGTGGAGGACGCTCTTCTTGCGATCATAAGGAAGCGTCCCGATCTCCGAGCGGCCTTTGTGAGCGAATGCTTCCGGCTGATACTTGGGAGGGGGAGATGCGCGTTCTGATTGTCGAGGACGAACGAAAGATGGCCGAGGCGCTCCGGCGAGGGCTGGAGGAGGAAGGGTACATCGTGCAGATCGCCGCCGATGGGGATGAAGGCCTGCGTTTGGGGAGCGAACGGGAGTATGACCTCATCATCCTCGACATCCGTCTTCCCAAACGCGATGGGATCGAAGTATGTCGGGAGCTGCGCCGACGGGGCGTGCTGACGCCAATCCTCATGCTCACGGTTCGAGATGCCGTGGACGTGAAGGTCGAGGCCTTCGAGCGCGGCGCGGATGATTATCTCACGAAGCCCTTCGCCTTCGCGGAACTGTTGGCGCGCGCGCGAGCGCTCGTACGTCGCCGTCAGCCGGTGGACCTCCGATTGCGCGTCGGCGAGCTCGTCCTCGATCCTGTGACGCGGCGCGTCACGTGCGCCGGGCGAGAGATCGCCCTGACACCCAAGGAATTCGCCCTGCTCGAATGCCTCATGCGCCATCCGAACGAGGCGCTGACGCGCGCCCGACTCATGCAGGAAGCGTGGGGTGAATCCTTCGATGCCCTGACCAATATCGTGGACGTGTACATCAACGCCTTGCGGAAGAAGCTCGATCGCGCCTTCTCGCGTCCCCTCATTCACACGGTTCGCGGCGTCGGCTACATGTTGCGCGAATAGCGTCAGAGGAGCGTCAGGATGGGGACGATCGCCGTTTGAATCGGGCGAGCTGTCACGAGCACATCGTCATCCCCCACGTAGACATCCACCTCGCTGCGAATGCCGAACTCTCCCTCCAGGTATACCCCGGGCTCGATGGAGAAACAGGTGTGCGGAAGGATGCGACGCTCATCGCGCGTCTCCAGGTTATCCATGTTGGCGCCATTGCCGTGTACGTCCTCGCCGATGGAATGGCCCGTGCGATGGATGAAGAAGTCGCCCAACCCGGCTCGGCGGATCACCTCGCGGGCGACTTCATCCACTTCCCATCCCCGAATGGGGCGCCGCGCGCGCACGGCCTCGCGCACGAACTCGATGGCGCGATCGCGAGCTTCGCGCACGACGTTGAAGACGCGCGTGTAGCGATCGGGCACGACGCTCCCGACGAATCCCGTCCACGTGATGTCCACGTAGACGGCGCGAGGGACATCGCGCAGCTTCGCCCAGAGATCAATGAGCACGAACGTCCCCTCTCGGATCGGCCAGGCGGAATCCGGCGTCGGGCTGTAATGCGGATTCGCGGAATGGGCATCGGCGGCAACAATGGGAGGATGATCCGCCGTCAAGCCCTCGCGTTCGAAGCACTGGAGGATGAATTGCTGAATCTCGTACTCATCGGTAGCCCGCCCGGAGACGACGCGTCGCGCGATCTCGGCGAACGTCTCGTCCACGATCCGACGCATCTTCGGCTCTGCGAGGAGATGAGTCCGCAGTTGCTCTTCATCCCAGACGGCTTCGAACTGTTGCACGAGATCGGCCGAGGAGACGATCTCAACGCCGAAGCGGCGGAGCAGCTCCACAGTGCCGGCGTCCACGCGCGAGATATAAGGGATGGCGTTGTCCGGGGAGTATTGCATGGCGATGCGTCGCCGCCCGCGCAGGATGTTGCGCAGATGCTCGTGAAGTTGCGCCCACGGCAGATAGATGAGCTTCGTTCCGGGCAGCGAATCGAGCTGCTCCGATTCGATGATGTGGACGATTTTGATGGGCTCGCCTTCGGTCGGGATGAAATAGAACCAGCGGCGCGTTCCCAACCGGTTCTCGTCGAGCTTCAAAATGCGATACGCCAGTGGGTCCGATTTGCGGAAGTCGTAGAAGAGCCATCCGTCTACGCCGGCTTCCTTCAGCGCCGTCTGGATGCGAGCGATCAAATCCTCCATAGGCCTCCTCCCGTAAACGAAGAGCTTAGCAGAGCGCGCGCTCCCGCGCGATGTGTCTTCTCGCCGTTGCTCATTGCCGAACTAGATCTTCCCCATCTCGTGCGCATAGGCGCAGTATTGGACGAGGCAGCAGGCTTCGCAACGCGGATTTCTCGGACGGCAGACGTCGCGTCCGAGGCGAATCAAGTTGATGTGCGCGGCATAGTAGTGACGGGTGGGGATGAGACGCCCGAGCTGCTCGTGCGCGCGCTCATCGGAGCAGCGCGGGGGGATCAAGCCGAGTCGTCCGGCCACGCGGCGAATGTGCGTGTCCACGGGGAAGACCGGGCGCCCACAGGCGAAGAGCAAGACACAGGCTGCTGTCTTCGGACCGACGCCATCGAGCGAACGCAGGAACTCGAGCGCTTCATCAAGCGGCATACGGCAGAGGACAGAGAGGTCGAGCGCGCCCGTGCGCCGCTCGATCTCTTGAAGGATGCGTTTGATGCGCGCCGACTTGATCCGCGCCAGGCCGCCAACGCGAATCGCCGCGGCGATCTCTCGCGTCGGAGCGCGCCGCACGGCCTCCCACGTTGGGAAGCGCGCCTTCAGGCGAGCGAACGCGCGATCCCGATTCCGATCGTTCGTGGATTGGGAGAGGACGGTCTCGATCAGCGTATCCAACGGATCGCGATCGCGGCGAAGTCGGGGTGTCCCGTAGGTCGCCTTCAAATGTTCGAGGATATGTCGGATGAGATCCTGAACCTCCATGGGGACAGACGTCGAGGTGTTCCTCGAGCGATTGGTCATCGCCGAGCCTCCGATGCGCGGGCGAGGACTTCGTGATAATAGGCTTCGTACATGGGGATGATGCGCTCGCTGGAGAACAGAGCGAGAGCGCGCTCGCGCGCTCGTCGCCCCATCTCGCGACGTTGAGCGTCATCTTGCAGAAGGCGAATGGCGGCCTCGGCCATGGCCGCAATGTCGCCGCACGGGAGTAGACACCCCGTCGCTCCATCTTCGACGACTTCGGGCAAGCCACCGGTGCGACTGGCGATGACAGGGACCTCGCAGGCCATAGCTTCGAGCGCGGCTAATCCGAAGGCCTCCATCTCGCTGGGCAGCAGCAGCAAGTCGGCGATCGAGAGGAAATCAACGATGTTGGGTTGTTTCCCCACACAATGGACGCGCCCGACGAGCCCGTAGCGTTCGATGAGCCACTCGACGCGCGCGCGATCCGGTCCATCGCCGATCATGATGAGGCGAGCGGGGACCCGCTCGACCACGCGAGCGAAGATCTCCACGCAATCAGGTGCGCGCTTGATCGGGCGGAAGTTGGAAATGTGCACGAGGACCTTCTCCCCCGAAGGCGCGAAACGCTCGCGCAACTCCGGACGCGGCCGACGGGCGCATTCCTCGCCGTTGACGAAGTTCGGGATAACTCGGATGTCGCAAATCCCGAAGATCTCACAGGTCGCGCGTCGCAGATATTGTGAGACGGCTGTGACGCCATCACTCTGCGCGATGCCGAAGCGCGTGATCGGCAAGTAGGAGCGGTCGCGCCCGACGAGGGTGATGTCCGTCCCGTGCAGCGTCGTGATCACCGGCAGATACCGATAGGGGCGCAGCATCTCGCGCGCCAGATAGGCGCTGATGGCATGAGGGATGGCATAGTGAACATGCAAGAGATCCAGTCCATGTTCGGACGCGACGCGGAATTGTTTGGTCGCCAGCGCCATATCGTACGGCAGATACTCGAAGAGGGGATAATCGAGCATCTCGACCTCGTGGAAGAAGAGGCGTTCGGAGAGCTCCGTGAGCCGCGTCGGCAGGGCCGCTGCAATGAAGTGAACCGTGTGCCCTCGTCGCGCCAGCTCCTTCCCCAATTCGGAGGCGACGATGCCGCTGCCGCCATAAGTGGGATAGCACGTGATCCCGATCCTCAGCGGGCGTGTCGCGAGAGCCATCGCCGTTTGGAGGAGCCCATCGGAAAGTCTCAGCTCATGTACTCCTCGAATTCCTCCAGGAGCATGAGCCCATTCTCTTGCGGATCATCCACGACGCCGTGAGTCAAGCGGGCCAGAGCCGCGATGACCTTCAGATGGAAATCGGTCGGCTGCCCGTACTCATCGGCTTCCGCTTCGATCTTGAACTTTCGGGCCGCCTTCTTCACTTGAAGAGGCAGAGATTCGTATGTCTGCCGCAGCTCCTCGATCTCCTCGGCCGACGGATGGGCAGCCGTGATGATGCAGACTTCGCGCCCGCGTTCGGTCTCGGCCTCGACCTCGAGAGCTGCCCAATGGGTGGCATTCGGCATCTCACTCCCGCGCGGTCGCACGCGGCAGGGATACCCGCTCGCTTCAAGCTGGGCGATCACGTCCGAGACCGAGGGGAGACGAGTCCGATCCGTCCAGACGAAGTATTCACACTTCATGGTCCGCTTGCCTCTTCTCCATGTCCGTTGTGCTGTTCACCGCGCCGTATGCGGAGGCATTGTAGGCGAGAGGCCTCCCTTTCGCAACAGGGCGTTCGCCACCGCGTCCTTTCGTCACGAGGAGCTCACGGTGACCGGAGTCACCGGATTGTAGAGCGAATCGCGTTCGACAGGAATGCGACCCGCTTGCCGGATCAAATGCTCGATCTCCGCACGCGTGAGGCCCTGTGGCGTTTGTCCCCCCGCCATATGATAGATCTTCTCCTCGATCACCGTTCCGTCCAAATCATCGGCGCCGAATCGGAGAGCGACTTGCGCCAGCTTCGGCCCCATCATGATCCAATACGCCTTGATGTGATCGAAGTTGTCCAGCAACAAGCGCGCGACGGCGATGTTCTTCAGATCGTCTATGCCCGTCGTCCACGGCAGGTGGCTCAGCTGGGTGTTCTCCGGGTGGAAGGCCAGCGGGATGAAGGCCGTGAAGCCTCCGGTCTCGTCTTGCAGCGCCCGCAGCCGCAGCAAGTGATCCACGCGTTCCTCATACGTCTCGACATGACCGTAGAGCATCGTCGCCGTGGACTTCAAGCCACATTCATGAACGGCGCGCGCGACTTCCAGCCAGCGCTCGCCACTGATCTTATGCGTGCAGATGATGTCGCGCACCCGCCGGGCGAAGATCTCGGCGCCCCCACCGGGGACCGAATCCAGGCCCGCCTCTTTCAGAATCTCGATCGTCTCGTGCAGAGATTTCCCCGCCAGCTTCGCCAAATAGTCCAACTCCACGCACGTGAAGGCCTTCAAGTGCACGTTCGGGAAATGGTATTTCAGCGCGCGCAGCAAGTCCACGTAGTATTGGAACGGAAGATACGGATGCAAACCTCCCACGATGTGGAACTCGCGCACTGAGTCGGTATACCCGCGCGCGGCCGTTTGGACGACCTCTTCGATGCTCATCGTCCATCCGCCTTCCTCTCCGACCTTGCGGGCGAAGGCACAGAGTTGACAGTCCACGAAGCAGATGTTGGTCGGGTTGATGTGGCGGTTGACGATGTAGTAGGCGACATTGCCGTTCTTCTTCTCCCTCACGTAGTTGGCGAGCGCGCCGAGCGTCAAGAGATCATTCGAGCGATAGAGCGCCACACCATCTTCGAATGTGAGGCGCTCGCCAGCGAAGACCTTCTCGGCGATCGGCGCCAATTCCGAGCGGGCGATATACGCGTCCATTCCCATCCCCCTCCACAAGCGATGGCGATTTATCGCAACAGCACGTCTCCTCCCATCGTGAGCAAGAGGACCAGGCTCACATAAGCGTTAGTGGTGAAAAAGGCTTCGTTGACCCGAGAGAGATCATCGGGGCGAACGAGCCGATGTTGTCGGATGAGGAGCCAGAGCGTCGCCACGAGTCCCACTCCTCCCAGCCAGCCCACCTCCGCCAGGCGAGCGGCCCATACGAGACTGGCGAACGCGATCCCGTGAAAGCCGCGCGCGATCCAAAGGGCGCGTCGAAGACCGAATCGCGCGGGCAGCGACCGCAAGCCCACGCGCCGATCGAAGTCCACGTCCTGACAGGCGTAGATCACATCGAACCCAGCCACCCACATCATCACGGCGAGGCTTATCGCAAGCGGCAGCCAGTCGTCCAATGTCCCGCGCACGGCGATCCACGCCCCCGTCGGAGCGATTGCCAAACACCAGCCAAGCACCAGATGCGAATACGCCGTGAAACGCTTCGTGTAAGAGTAGAGGAAGATCGAGGCCAACGCTATCGGGGCCAGCATTAGCGTGAGCCGATTCAACATGGCCGCTGCCAGCAAGAATACCGCCGCCGAGACGACGGTGAAGGTGCGGACGTAGCGCGGGCTCACTCGTCCCGCCGGCAGTGCGCGATTCTGCGTGCGCGGATTCTGACGATCGAATTCGCGATCCACGAGCCGGTTAAAAGCCATCGCGGCGCTGCGCGCGCCCACCATGGCGACCAAAATCCAAAAGAGTGTGCGCCCATCGGGCAGGCCATTGGCGGCGAGAATCGCACCGAGGAGCGCAAACGGGAGGGCAAAGAGCGTGTGCTCGATCTTGATCATCTCCAGTGTCACTCGCGTGTTTTGCCATAGCGTCGCCGCCAGCGATCGGCGCGCGGACATCTTCGACATCACGCTCGTCGTCATGTGCGCCCTCCTCGCCACATCGTTTCCTGCGAATGCTCGATGCCCAGATGATCCAAGATGCGATAGACGAAGTGCTTCACCAAATCGTCAATCGTGCGCGGGCGATGGTAGAAGGCCGGCATGGCCGGCAAGATCACCGCTCCCAGCTGCCGCAGCGTCAACATGTTCTGCAGATGAATGGCATTGAGCGGCGTCTCGCGCACGACGAGGATGAGCCGTCGTCCCTCTTTCAGCATCACGTCGGCCGCCCGATGGATGAGATTCGTCGTCGCCCCTGTGGCGATCGCGCCGAGTGTCCCCACGCTGCAGGGGATGATGACCATCCCATTCACGGGATAGGAACCGCTGGAGATAGGCGCGGCCAAATCGTTCAGTTGAAAGCACACGAGCTTATGGCGGGAGAGACCCAGCCGGTCAGCGACCTCAACGCTGAGTGGGACGGGGATCTCCACGTCCAGCTCCTCGGCGAAGACGCGGCGCCCGTTATCGCTGATGAGCAGATTGATTTGCCGGACATGCGGGCTCGCATCCAGCAATTGCAGCAACCGCTGCGCGTAGCACGCACCACTGGCACCCGTAATGGCGACGGTGATGGAGACGCCCTCGCTCATCGCGTTTCAGTACACAAGCGTACCGAGCTTCCGGAAAGCTTGTCAAGAAACCGCTTCTCGGCGGCGCCCGAACGCCGCCGAACCCCTCGCTTGACAGCTTGAGGGGCCTCGATTCATCATCGTTTGGTAGGAGGACATGCTCGACGCGTATCGAGAGGAATTAGCCGAATTCCACGAGGCGCTAGCGCGCGAAGAATACGAGCATTATTCTGGGCAAAAAGAGGCGCTCGAGCTGGAACCGATCTACGATCGCTACGGACATCTCTTCACGCGCGAGGCCATCGAGGCCTTGCGGCGCGAACGCGAGGCGATCCCCGAATCATTCGAGACGGCGCGCCGCGCGCTTGATCTCTTGATCGCCGACGCCACCGAGCGCGCCCTGGAGATGAGCGTTCGGTCGTTGACGGAGCAGATCGCGCGCGCGGAAGCGGAGGCGGAGATCCTCTGGGATGAGGAGACGCTCACGTTCCATCAGGCGAGGCGACGGTTGGCGACCGAGCTGGATCCCCATCGGCGTCGGGAGCTTCACGCTCGATGCCTGGAGATCATTCAGCAGACGAATGATCTGCGCGTGGAACGATGGCGCGAGCTACAACGCGCCGCGCGCGCACTCGGATATGCGGACTCGCGAACGCTCTATCAAGCTGTGCGCGCGCGGAATTTCGAAGCGCTCGGGCACCAGTGGGCGCAGTTCCTGGAGGCGACGGATGAGCTCTATCGGGCGTACCTCCACGACGCGCTGATGAGCGAGTTGGGACTGCGCCCGACGGAGGCCGATCGCGCGGACATTCCGGCTTTCCTTCACATGGGACGCTACGCGGACCTTTTCCCGCGCCAGGGATTGCGCGCGATCTACGATGAATTGCTGCAGGCGTTGGACCTTGAAGCCGATCGGCAGAAGAACGTCGAAGTGGATGATGAGGAGCGCCCGCGAAAGCATCCGCGCGCATTCTGCGTCCCGATTCGAATCCCGGAGGAGATCAAGCTCGTCATCGCCCCTAATGGGGGCGTATCTGATTACCAGGCCTTGCTTCACGAGACCGGACATGCGCAGCACTATGCATGGACTTCGGCCGCGCTTCTGCCAGAGTTCAAGTATTCGGGCGATCGCGCCGTGAGCGAGAGCTACGCGTTTTTGTTCGAGTCATTGCTGCGGGAGCCGCGGTGGCTGGACGAAGCCTTGCATTTCCCGGCGAGCGAACATTTCCTGAAGCTCATGTGGGGGCAGCGGCTCTTCCTTCTTCGCCGATACGCTGCCAAGTGCGAGTACGAGCAACTTCTGCATGTGACCGATGAGCCGGAGGCCGTGGCTTCGGAATATGCCGAACGGCTCACGCGCGCGACCGGATTTCGCTACGGCCCCGAGGAGTTTTTGAGCGATGTGGATGATGGCTTCTACGCGGCCGATTATTGGCGAGCGTGGGTGGCCGAGGTGTGGTTGCGCGACTACGTGAAGACGCGGTTCGGACATCGGTGGTGGCGACATCCGCGGGCCGGACGATTCTTGGTCGAGTTATGGGAGACCGGTGAGCGATACACCATCGAGGAGATCATTCGGCAGATCGGCTCCGACGAACCCTCGATCGAGCCTCTGGTGGATGAAGTGAAGGCCAGTTTCGGACGACGAAGGAGGCGACGATGAGCGACGAGGTGCGCGTCCATGTGCCGTTGGGCGAGCGCCGCTATGACATCGTGATCGGAGACGGGGTGCTGCAGCGTGCCGGAGAGTTGGTGAGGATCGCTCTGGAAGCGGATGGGCAACGAACGTCGCGCTTGGCCATCATCTCCAATGCGCGCGTGTTTGGACTCTATGGCGCGAGGCTTCGTGCCAGCCTCCGACAAGCGGGTTTCTCCGTCTCCGTCCATTTCGTTGGCGACGGCGAACGATACAAGACCTTGCGGACTGTAGAGCGATTATATGGGGAGCTGGCCGAGCAGCAGTTGGATCGCACGTCGGCAATTGTGGCGCTCGGCGGCGGCGTCGTCGGAGATATCGCAGGATTCGTGGCCGCTACGTTCCTGCGTGGGATCGCATACGTGCAGATCCCGACGACTTTGCTGGCAGCCATTGACAGCTCGATCGGGGGCAAAACCGGCGTGAACTTACCGCAAGGGAAGAATCTCGTCGGCGCGTTTCACCAACCGCGCCTTGTGCTCGCCGACGTCGCGACTCTGCGCACGCTCCCGCCTCGGGAGATGGAGGCCGGTTTATGCGAGGCGCTTAAGTATGGCGTCATTCGGGATGCAAGGCTCTTCGATCACATCGTCGCGCGCATGGAGGCGCTGAAAAATGGCGAGGCGACGGCCCTCGTGCCGATGATTCGACGCTGCTGCGAAATCAAAGCCGAGATCGTGCGACGCGACGAGCGAGAATCCGGGCTTCGGCGTATTCTCAACTTCGGCCACACTTTCGGACATGCGCTGGAGGCCGTCACGCGCTATCGCCGATTGAAACATGGCGAGGCCGTCGGTTACGGGATGCTCATGGCCGGACGCTTGGCCGTTCGTCTGAAGATGTTCGCTCCCGAGGAGGCCGAGCGCCTTCGGCAGGCGATCGCCGCCTGCGGGCCTTTTCCTTCGATCGCCGATCTTGATCCGGACGAGATCCTGGCCGCGATGCGCCATGATAAGAAGGCGCGAGCGGGACGATTGACCTTCGTGCTTCCGACGCGCATCGGGCATGTGACGGTGCGCGACGACATCCCCCCTCGAATCGTTCGCGCTCTCCTTCGGGAGAGCTTGCGCGATCTCTCCATGATCTTTCCGCCTCGGACAGGCACAAGGCGTGCATCGCGAGTCGGGAATGGTTCTCGCGCGCCTCGGTGAAGGTAGGAGGTTCCTGGGGGGAGAGAAGGCTATTGAAAGCTCTCCACCGCGACCGCCTCGTCATCGAAGGCTTCGAAGACGGCAACCAGTTTCGTGATCGTCAGGACCTCTCGGATGCGTGGGGGAACGTGAAGGAGCTTCAGACGGCCGCCGCGATTCCCCGCCGCCGTATATGCGCTCACCAGCTCTCCGATGCCCGAGCTATCCATGTGCGTGACGCCAGCGAGATTAAGCAAGATCTTGCGCCCTCCTTGCTGGAGCACGCGGTGCACGGCCTCGCGAAATTGAAGCGTCCCTTCACCGATCGTGATGCGTCCCTCGATGTCCAGGATGTGGACATCTCCGATGGTGCGATGCTCGATGCGGATCATCTACGGACTCTCCGAGCGCATCTTCTTCCGCAATCGGACGACCGTTCCCCTGCCCGGCGATGACCAGATGTCCACCTCATCCATGAACGCCTTCATGTAGAAGATGCCGCGTCCGGTTGGCTTCAACAGGTTCTCCGGGTCCAGCGGATTGGGCACCTGGGAGAGGTCGAAACCGCTTCCTTGGTCAAGCACGCGGATGCTGAGGCCCTCGTGATTAAAGGCGTATTGGATCTCGACCCGCTTCTGTCGGTCCTCCTTGTTGCCATGCTTGATGGCGTTGATGACGGCCTCGCGCACGGCCATGCTGATCCACATGGCCGTCTCCTCATCGAATCCTGCGAGGCGGGCGAGCGTCGCGGTCACCCTCTCCACGAGTTCGACGAATTCGAAGCCGCTCGCTATGCTCAGACTGATGCTGTAGGTCTCCGGGCCCCGCTCCTGTCTCATGGAGCCCCCCATGCGCGCTGGAAGCTGCCGGGCCGAACAGTCTGTTCGGGAGGAGGGCTGTCCATGCGCGCGTGTTTTTCAGTTGCGGAGCAGGCGTTGTGCATCTTCGGAAGGAGTGATGTAACATAGCAGGGGTCCTATGTCAAGATGCGTGATCGGCAGAGCGAAGCGCCTCGTGGGTGAGCTGCGCATGCCGGGGGACAAATCCCTCTCGCATCGCGCGGCCTTATGCGCCGCTCTGAGCGAGGGCGTCTCCCGATTGCAGAATTTCTCTCCGAGTCTCGATTGCGAGCGCACGCTCGCTTGTCTGCGGGCCTTGGGCGTTCCGATCGAAGTCGCCGACGCCGAAGAGGGAATGGTGGTGGTCGTTCGTGGAATGGGCCTGGAAGGGTTCACCCAACCCCAGCATGTGCTCGATGCCGGAAACTCCGGCTCCACCATCCGCATGCTCGCGGGGATTCTGGCCGGGCAACGGTTTGAGAGCACGATCACGGGCGATATGTCGCTGCAGCGTCGGCCCATGGATCGGATCGTGCATCCGCTGCGATTGATGGGGGCTTCGGTGCGCGCGCGCGAAGAGCGTTATGCGCCCCTGACGATTTGCGGAGGAAGCTTGCGCCCAATTTGGTATCGGATGCCGGTGGCGAGCGCGCAGGTCAAGTCGTGCGTGCTGTTAGCTGGTCTTTTCGCCTCGGGGACGACGACCGTAGAGGAAGCAGTCCCCACGCGAGATCATACGGAGATCATGCTTGCTGAATTCGGTGCTCGTGTGAACTCGTCGGGAGGAATCATCTCCGTCGTGGGGCGGCCTCAACTGCGAGCGCGAGAGTATCGAATCGCCGGCGACATCTCCTCGGCGGCTTTCTTCATCGCTGGCGCGCTCGCCCTGTCGGGCTCGCATCTGCTCGTTCGCGACGTCTTGCTCAATCCGACGCGCACGGGGTTTCTTGACGTCCTTCGGCAGTGGGGGGCGCGTATCGAGATCGAGAACGTGCGCCGATGGCATGGCGAGCCAGTGGGCGATGTGCGCGTCGTCTCTCCTCCGCGCGCTGAGCGCGGGCGCGCGGAGCCGCTCGTCCTCAGCGGAGCGCTCATCCCGAAGGTGATTGATGAGATCCCCGTGCTCGCTGTTCTCGCGACGCAAATGCCAGGGGGAATGCTCGTGCGCGAGGCGACCGAGTTGCGCGTCAAAGAGAGCGATCGGATTCGCGTACTCGTGGAGAACTTGAGGCGCATGGGCGCTCAGGTGATCGAATATGCGGATGGGTTCGCCGTCGCCGGGCCGCAGGCGCTGCGGGGAGCGGAAATCGAACACGAGGGCGATCATCGTCTCGCGATGGCGTTTGCGATCGCCGGACTTTTGGCCGAAGGGGAGACGATCATCCGGGACCCCGAGGTCGCGGCCATCTCCTTCCCGGCGTTCTTTCGCTTACTGGAGCAGATCGTCGAACGGTGATGCGGATTTTTCTGGTCGGCTTCATGGGATCGGGGAAGACGACCGTTGGGCGCCTCTTGGCCGAGAAACTCGGATACGCCTTCCTGGATCTCGATGAGCTGATTCAAGAGCAAGCGGGTCTCTCGATCCGTGAGATCTTCGCGCGAATGGGGGAAGGCGCCTTTCGTGAGATGGAGAGCCGTGCTTTGCGCGAGCTCGAAGCATGGGAAGATGTCGTCGTGGCGCTCGGCGGCGGGGCTTTCGTGAGCGAGGGGAATCGTCGCGAAGTCAAACGATTGGGCGTCTCGGTCTGGCTCGATTGTCCGCTGGAGGTCATCCTGGCACGATTAAGTGGAACATCCGATCGTCCGCTCTATCGTTCGGCCGAGCAGATGCGCGCGCTGCTCGAGGCGCGCCTTCCGGCCTATCAACAAGCCGATCTGCGAGTGGATGCGGGTTCTCAAGCGCCCGAAGCGGTGGCCGACGAGATCATGCATCGCTTGAGCCTTCGACCGAAGCGACCGTGATGCCTGCGCGCAGGGATCTTTGGCTACGGTTCGCGCGAAGAGGCCGATCGTAGGGCGTCAGAGAGCACGTCCTCGTAGAGGGCGAGGACGGCGCGCGCCATCCTCTGACGAGTGAAGCGCTCGCTCACGTATTGGCGAGCAGCTTCCCCGAGCCGTTGACGAAGCGCGTCGTCTTCCAGCAATCGGTTCATGGCGTCCGCCAAGGCATCGGCATTCGCTGGGGGAACAAGGAGTCCAGTGACTTCGTGCTGATTCACCCACGCGACGCCGGTGGGTAGCGCCGTGCTGATGACGGGTTTCCCCGCTGCCATCGCCTCGAGTTGAACGATGCCGAAGGTCTCGCTCTCTCGAATGGAGGGGAGGACCAAGAGATCGCAGGCGTGGTAATAGGCCGGAAGGTGCTCGTGCGCGATCTCCCCGAGGAAGGCGACTCGCTCGTCGAGCCCGAGGGCGCGCGCGCGTCGTCGCAACGCGCGTTCGCGCGGGCCGCGCCCGACGATGAGGAGCCGCGCTGGGACGCGGAGCATTGCCTCGATCAGATACTCCACGCCCTTGTAGTACACGAGTCGACCAACGAATAGGATCACGCGAGGCCCGAATTCGGCGCGAATCGCTGCGGCGCGCTGTCGCAGTGTCTCATTCGGTCGGAAGCGGGTCACATCAATGCCGAAAGGGATGATGACGCACTTGTCGCGATAGGGGCGAAGCGTGGGAAGATCGAGATGGCGCGGCGTGGCGATGATGATGCGATCGGCGCGTCGCAAGAGCCGCGCAAGGAGTGGACGATAGACCGGTCGCCATATGCGCTGTCGCACGACCTCGCTGTGGAAAGAGACGAGCACGCGCGCTCTCGGATTCGCCATCAGCACTGCGAGTGTGGCCATCGGATTCGGTTCATGAAGGTGGAGGATGTCGGCACGATGCTTGGTCACAAGATGAGGAAGTGAAGGGCAGAGCGGCGTAGAAGCGATTTGTCCCCATCGAGCCACGCGCGTCACCAAAACGCCGTTAACCCATTCGGTCACTGTTCGCGGTTGCGTATTCGCGACGAGGACATGCAGGTCCACGTGCGCATTCAGCTCCTCGCAGAGATGCTGCAAGACCGTCTCCATGCCGCCGGGGACGGGGAAGTAGAATTTTCCGATCTGCAGGACCTTCACCGCCGTGAGCGGCCGCGAATGCGGCTCATGCCTTCGCTGAGGGGATGGGCGGCAAAAGGCGTTCCAACTCGTCCGCGCGCGTCACTGGCTGGTGGCAGGTGAAGTTCTGGCACACGTAAGCCGTGCACGGAGCCGGACGTCCGTCGGACCCGCGAAGCGGTTCGCGATCGCGCAGAAGTGGGATGAGGCGCGGTGCTTCGTCGTCTTCGAGGCGACGGAAGGCGATGACCGCGTGGGGCAGATAGCGTTCGGAGAGAACGCGTCGCATGGCGCGCGTCGTCGGCGCGTCCGGATCCCCCACGAGCGCGATCTCTTGCGCCGAGGCCAGTGCGAGGTCCAATGCGCAGAGCAAGCGTCCGAAGCCGTAGGGGTGGCGCCGCATCGGATCGGCGAAGAGGCGAAGGATCGCATGCGCGCGCTCCCAGTAAGCGTCATCTCCGGTGAAGCGATAAAGGCGGAGGAAAACCTCGGCGGCCACGGAGTTCCCCGACGGAGTGGCATTGTCGAAAGCCTCCTTCAAGCGCACGGGCACGTCAGCATGCTCCGCACTCGTAGAGAAGAAACCGCCGCGCTCTGCGTCCCAAAAGCGTTCCACCATGGCCTCGGTGAGCGCGAGCGCTTCTCGAAACCATCGAGGGTCGAAATCGGCCTCGTAGAGAGTGAGCAGTCCATCAATCACGCACGCGTAATCGTCCTGAAAGGCCGGGATCTTCGCTGTTCCGTCAGCGAACATGTGCCAAAGGGCACCGTCGCGCCGTAGCGCCGTCAGCAGAAACTCCGCATTTCGGCGGGCGGCGTGATAGTATTCCTCCCGCTCCAGCACGATGGCCGCGCGTGCGAAGCTGCGCAGCATGAGCCCATTCCAGGCCGCGAGGATCTTCTCATCGCGCGTCGGTTTCACCCGCTGCTCCCGAGATTCCCAAAGCGCACGTCGAGCGCGTTGGATGATCGCTCGCAATTCCGGAACCGTGAGTCCTTCCAGACGCGCGATCACTTCAGGATCGCGCGGAACGCTCAGGACGTTCTTCCCCTCGAAGTTCCCCCACTCGGTGACGCCGAAATAGCGGCAAACGATCTCCCCCTCTTGCTCACCCAGCACGGCGCGAATCTCATCGGGCGTCCAGACGTAGAATTTCCCCTCCTCGCCTTCGCTGTCGGCGTCCTGCGTGGCATAAAAGCCTCCCTGCGGATCGGTCATCTCCCGCCGGACGTAATCGAGGGTCTCCTCGGCGATCTCCCGATAGAGCGAATTCCGCGTCAGCTGATAGGCGGCCAGATACGCGTGCGCCAAGAGAGCATTGTCGTAGAGCATCTTCTCGAAATGCGGAATCAACCACTGCGCGTCGGTGGCGTATCGGTGGAATCCGCCGCCGAGGTGATCGTAAATCCCACCGCGTGCCATCCGCGTGAGGGTGCGTTCGACCATCTCCAAGGCGTAGCTGTCTCCCGTGCGGAGATATACGCGCAGTAGAAATTCCAGGACCATCGGCGCGGGGAATTTGGGGGCGCGTCCGAATCCTCCGTGCGTGGCATCGAACTGTTCGATCAGGGCGCGATAGGCCGCATCAAGTAATTCCGACGTCAAGGGACGATCCGATGGCTCCCAAGCGTTCAGTCCCTGCAGATGCGTCAGAAGCTCCTGCCCGGCGCGCTCGATCTCCTGACGGCGCGTGCGATAAGCTTCAGCAACCGCGCGCAGCACGCGAGGGAAAGCAGGCAACCCGTGCCGGTCCACCGGCGGGAAGTACGTTCCCCCGTAAAAGGGAACGCCCTCAGGCGTCAAAAAGACGGTCAGCGGCCATCCCCCATGTCCCGTCATCGCTTGGACAGCGCTCATGTAGATGGCGTCCAGATCAGGCCGCTCCTCCCGATCCACCTTGATGTTGATGAAGTTCTCGTTCATCAAGCGCGCGATCTCTTCGTTCTCGAACGATTCGCGCTCCATGACGTGGCACCAGTGACAGGCCGAGTATCCGATACTCAGGAGAATCGGCTTATCCTCGCGCCGCGCTCGCTCGAAGGCCTCCTCCCCCCATGGATACCAATCCACGGGATTATGGGCGTGTTGCCGCAGATAGAGACTCGTCTCGTGGATCAATCGGTTCGTGTATCGCTTCTCACTCATTGGCGATTCGCCTCCATTGCCACTCGCTCCAAGAGGGCGGGCGCGATGATCTCTTCAAACGTCTTCCGAAGCGCGGGAAAGCGTCCCAGCCGAAAGAGGGCGCGCGCGGCCCGCTGGAGCGCTCGCGGGATATATGGCTTGTAGACGGGATTCCCTACCACGGCCGCTTGATACGCATACGTGCCCGTCGCTTTCAGGAGTCGCTGCAGGGCCATCAAATCCAGCTCCCGGCGAAAGGCCGCGCGTCGCTCGACCTGTCCCCACGTCGCCTCCGCGCGGGATTTTTCCTCCAGGAAGAACTCGATCATCGCTTCGATGAGGGCATCGTCCAGCTCCACATACGGATCGCCGAGCAGCGAGGCGAGATCATAACTGGGCGGCCCCAAGCGTGCGTCCTGATGGTCAATGATGTAAAGCCGACCTCGATACCACATCAAGTTCCGAGAGTGGAAATCCCGATGCGTCAGCACACGCGGAATCGCTGCCAACTCCGCAGCGATCTCCAGGAATTCCGCGTGCAAGCGCTCCGTCTGTCCGGGAGCGAGCGAGAGGCCAAGATACTTCTCGAAAAAATTCGAGAAGAAGAAGCGCAGCTCCCAATCCAACTTCTCCACATCGAAGGCTAGGCGCGCAGCTATTGACCCGCATTCGTCGGCCAAGCGCGTCGCTCCTTGAATCCGAAGGATCAATTGAATAGCTTCCCGATACGCTGCTCGTTGCTCATCGGGGCGCGCCGTTGGGAGCCAATCTTGCAATCGGACATCACCGAGATCTTCCAGAAGCATCATCCCGCGCTCGCCGTCAGCATCAAAGATCGTTGGTACGGGGAGTCCGGCTTTGAGGAAGAGAGCCGTCACGTCGCAATAGGGGTGCGTGGTCGGATCGAACGGTTCAGGGTAGCGCGCGACGACGTAATGGCGCCCATCCGGCAGGTAAACGCGGAAATACTGTCGCAGCGAGGCATCGCCGGCCAACTTCTTCGCTCGAACGCGGCAGGGATCGAGACCAAAGACGCGCGCGGCATACGCGCGCACGGCTTCCTCAATACAATGCGCACGCTCCTTTCGCTCGCCCGGATTGGACATGTTCGCCCTGGCAGTATAGCCAATCGCTTCGTCCGGTGCAAAGACTTTGGGTCGAGAGAATACCCAGCTCGGTTGCCCATCTCGGCAAGGGGAAGTAGGATACTCGGCCGGGAGGTGAAAATGGCTGATCCGAAGACAGCGCGACCATTGTTCCTCCACTCGGCGGCTCAGGTGGTGACGCTCGCCGGACCGAACCGACCGCGCGTCGGTCGAGAGCTGGAAGAGCTGGGCATCATCGAGAACGGCGCCATATTAATCGAGAACGGGATCATCGTCGCCGTCGGGCCGACGAATGCCTTAGAATCCGCGCTTCCCCGTGATGTAGTGCGATGGGACGCACGTGGCATGGTCGTGCTGCCGGGCTTCGTCGATGCCCACACACATCTGGTTTTCGCTGGCGATCGGGTCGAGGAGTTCCAATGGCGAATGCGCGGCTTGAGTTATGAGGAGATTGCCCGTCGAGGAGGGGGCATTTGGACGACCGTCCGTCAGACGCGCGCTGCGTCAGAAGATGCGCTCCTGGAGATCGCGCGCCATCGCCTTCGGTGGTTCCTCGAACACGGGACGACGACAATCGAAGTCAAAAGCGGATATGGCTTGAGCCGAGAGGAGGAGTTGAAGATCTTGCGCGTGATCCGACGGCTTCGTGAGGAGGGTCCCTTGGACATCGTCCCCACGCTTCTGGCCGCTCATGTCGTTCCCGAGGAATTTGTCGGCGATCGCTCGGCTTACATTCGGATGATCGTGGAAGAGCTTCTGCCGGAGGTCGCGCGCGAGGGCCTAGCGGAGTATCACGATGTCTTTTGCGACGCAGGCGCGTTCACGGTAGATGAGGCCCGCATCTTGATGGAGGCTGCACGGGCTCATGGATTGAAGCTACGTCTTCACGCGGAACAACTCGCACGCTCGGGCGCGGCGCGCTTGGCCGCTGAGTTTCGCGCGCGGACGGCGGATCACTTAGAGAAGATCACGGACGAAGACATCGCCGCCTTGGCAGAGGCTGGAGTGATGGCCGTTCTTCTCCCCGGGGCATGCTTTCATCTCGGCCGACACGAGTATCCTCCGGCGCGGAAGCTCATCGAGGCGGGCGTTCCCGTCGTCCTCGCAACAGACTTCAATCCGGGGACATCCCCCACGCCGAGCATGCCGATGATCCTCGCGCTCGCCTGCACGCAGATGAAACTAACGCCGGCCGAGGCGATCGCCGCGGCGACGATCAATGCTGCCTATAGCCTCGATCGCGGTCATCAAGTGGGATCGCTCGAAATCGGCAAGCGAGCCGATCTCGTCCTCTTCGAAGCATCGGATTATCGCCAAATCCCGTATTTCTTCGGCGTGAATTTGGTGCGGGCTGTCTTCATCCAAGGCCGCGTGGTGTACGAGCGGAAGGTGGAAGTAAGGTGATCACCTTACTTCACAGGGAGGCCTCATCCGAGTTTTTCCTCAGCGACCGCAATTGTTCGCACGGGGCGAAGGAATCTGCTCCTTCGCCCCTCCACCTCGAGCTATCGGCCGCGGATGGCGTAAACCACGCCGGCCTTTGGGCGCCGGATCTCCGGCGGACCATCTCCAAATGGAGACGTCGCGATGACGTCCGCTTTCCCGTCCCGATCCAGATCCGCGGCGGCAAGAGAGAATCCCACCTGATCCCCAATCGTCGCGCCGTAGATCGTCAAATTCGGATCAGGCGGCGTTTCCGCGAAATCCACCGTGCCGCGCAAGAAACTCGCTCCACCGAGAATGATGTAAATCTCGCCGGCTCCATCCCGTCGGTTTCCCGGCCCATCGGCTGCCGGAGCTGCCAAAATTAGATCCCTTTGGCCATCCCCGTTCCAATCCCCCACGGCGATGGAAAAGCCCAAGGCATCTCCAGGATCCGCACCATAAAAACGCGCGTCAGGTGGATTCCTATCGAGGTCTCGACTTCCTGTCAGAGAGCTACCCCCAAAAAGCACGTAGACTTCTCCCGAGCCTGGGCGTGCATTCCCTGGGCCAGAGCCTTGAGGAACACCGATGACGAGATCATCTATGCCATCCCCACTCACATCGCCCGTCGCGACGATGCTTCCCAGAAAATCGGCGGCGTCAATTCCATTAATCGTAGCGTTCGGGGCTTGGGGGTCAGTACCTGTCCTTGAGGTATCGCGGAGATTCCGGGGGGAACGACTCCCCAAAAAGACATACGCTCGCCCTTGACTGACGTCGTTCCCCGCGGTGTAGAAAGGTGCGCCTCCAATGATATCTCCAATCCCATCCCCATTGACATCTCCCACAGCCACAGCCTGTCCAAGGCCTTCGCCGACTCTATAGATTTGGGCGACCGTGCTTGTCCGGCCATAGATCACGACATCTGCCGATGGCTGAGCCGGATTGCTCCCGATGTCCCTGGGAGACGTCCATCTGGAGGAGCCAAAGAGAACATAAATCGCTCCCGCTGAGACCGGAAGGCCAAGAGCCGGAGACGTCGTTCGATTTCCATCTGGGCCTTTCACGCCTGGAGCCCCAATGATGATGTCCGCAATTCTATCCCCATTCACATCACCTACAGCGACAGATGCGCCCGCTTCATCCTGCACGTTCTTTCCTGCCGGGCCTCCCCATCCGATGATCGTGACATCCGCTGAAGAAGAACGCAGATCGCGCACAGAGGTTGCGGCGATGGAAGAACCACCGAAGAGCACATAGACCTCACCGACGTTCGACCGAGCATTATTCGGCCCATCTGCAAATGGGGCGCCGATGATCACATCAGCCACGCCATCCCCATTGACATCACCAGCAGCGAGGCTATATCCCAGTTGGTCGCCTGGATCCGCCCCATAGATGATGACATTTGGTCTTTCAGCATTCAGGTCTCGGATGAGCGGCAGCCTTTGTCCCGGTCGTCCCAGGATGATGTAGACAGCTCCACAGTTGGATCGTGCTCCATCCGGTCCATCGTTGTATGGCACGCCTATGAGGAGATCGTTCATCCCATCGCCGTTGACATCGGCCGCGATAGCATTAATGTTACCGGAGATCTGACCGACAGCGTTCACCGTGATCCCATCGCTCGCCGTCATCCCGACCAGAGCCAGATCCGGTCCTTGTTGAAGATCCAAGGCGGCGGGCGCGACGTCCTCACGCGATTGGACCGGTCGCGCCGAACGCACGAACCACGCTCCGCCGATCAGAAGAGCGAGCGACGCAAGCGCCACAATGCGAGGGAAAAGGCATCGGACTGTTTGCCAGGACATGCGAAATCCTCCCAGTGAGGTTCTTCCACTACGCCAATGGGCGAGGGCGCTATGAGGCAGGCATTTAGCGGGCTTCAAGGGACTGCAGCGCCTCATCTCTTCTCCCTCACGCACGGCGAAGCTCACTTATATCAGATGGGGCGGGCATCGTCAAGACATCTCTCGGCTGACGGAGATTTCAACCAGGGAGGGATACTACCTCACCCTCTGACCCGTTGCACGCCCGGCGGGAGCTTTTGCACAAAGAGGTGGTCGGGGAGGCTCACGTTGAGTCTCACATCGTCGAGCTTGAGGAGCGTCTCATCGCGGTTGGATTCGACGATCTTCTGCACAATGGGCAGCCAAAGTTGGTGATCCACCCAGAGGTCAACGCGGCGATAGAGGCCACGTCGATTCGGCTTCGGGGTGAGGACCAGATGCGAAAGGCGACGGCCTTCGATCGTCTCCTGCCCGACGAGGGTGATCTCATAATCCTCGGCAGCTTGAGCAAGGCCATGGAAGAGATAGGCGAGGAAACCGGCGGCGGCGCGTAGCGAGTGGCGATCAATGGTCCCTTCGATCACCTGATTGATCCGGGGCTGATAGAGCATGAAGTGGTTGTCTCGGATCGTAATGATCCGTTTCTCAGGGACGTTGATCTCGATGCGGAGGGAAAGGTTCCGCTCACCCTTTCGCTTCATGTAGAGAACGCCCCTTTCGGGAGGATCTTTCAAGCCGAGCTGTGCGTAAAACTTCTCTTGACTGAGCGCAGCGCGTAGCGTCTGCATTTGCCGCACAGCTTGCGCCATCCGTTCCAGAATCGGGGTGACCGCCATGCCCGAGTCCGGCGCTCCGCGGCTCCGCGAAGGAGGAGCGCTCAACAGAGCGAGCGCTATTCCTACGACGGTGCTCATCCATCGCTTCACTGTCATCCGTGGCCCCCTCATACGACACTCCCCAAAGCGTAAGGGAGAGACACGCTACCTGTCAATGGCCGGCGCGGGGGGAATTCTCGCATCGTTCTTTCGCCTCTCCGACGTCGGGTCGCTCGCTCGCGCAGGCGGGGGAGGCTCGCGTCGTTCCATCCCGGGGGGGGAGGTGGAACCAGCGCTCGGGCCATTAAACCAACTGCTCGGCGTCAGGAAGATGAAGGCGAGGATCACCAAGCACAACACATCGTATTGCCATGTCCCGCGTTCGTAGGACCAAAGCAGGATGCTCTTAAGCACTGCGAGCAGCTTCATCTTCATCCCCGCGCAAGAGATAACCCGCGCAAGGAGTAAATTGTACGAAAGGGCGCACTCGGCGACAAGAGAGGAAACGGCTCACGGCACGATGATCTTGCCGTCGCGCATGTGAATGATGCGATTGGCCATGGCGGCGGCTTCGGGATTGTGGGTGATCATCACGATGGTTTGGCCGAACTGCGCGTTGAGTTCTTTGAGCATGCGGAGGACGATCTGCGAATTCTCGGAATCGAGACTGCCGGTCGGTTCATCGGCCAGGATGATGGCGGGGCGATTGATGATGGCGCGCGCGATGGCCACGCGCTGCTGTTCGCCGCCGCTCAGCTCATTCGGCTTATGGTTCAGCTTATCTTCGAGCCCGAGCAGGCGGAGAATTTGACGACGGCGTTCGGGATCGCCTTCGATGTTGCGCGTCCCGTTGTAGTAAATGCGTTCGGCGAGTCGCAAATTCCCCTCGACCGTGAGGGTGGGGAAGAGGTTCAAGCGTTGGAAGACGAAGCCGATCTTGCGCCGTCGGAGTTCGGTGCGCTCGGCATCCGAGAGGCTCGTGATCTCGATCCCATCCACGTAGACCTGGCCGGACGTGGGCGTGAGCAATCCACCGATGATGTGCAAGAGCGTGGACTTGCCGCAACCGGAAGGTCCCATGATGGCGACGAACTCCCCCCGCTCGACTTCCAAGTTCACGCCTCGCAGGGCGTGGACGCCGACTTTGCCCGTGCGGTAGATCATGTGCAGGTCCACAGTCTTCAGAATGACCGACATCGTCGTCTCCCCCTCATTCATACGCGAGCGCTCGGACGGGATCCTGACGGGCAGCGCGCACGGCCGGATACAGGGCGCCCAGGGCGCCCGCAAGCAACCCCACGAGCGTCGCGACGAGAAGCCACGACCACTCGAACCGCACGATGAGCGAGGTATAGCGCATGATGCCCGCTTTCGTGAGGAACGAGAGGACGTATCCAACGGCGACGCCTAGGGCGCTGATCGCCAACGCCTCCTTCTCGATCGCCGCGATGATGAAGCGGCGCGAGGCGCCGAGCGATTTCAAAATGCCGATCTCGCGCGTGCGCTCGGTGACGGACGTATACATGGCCAGCAAGATGACGAGCGCGCTGACAGTGAGCGCCAGGCCCACGACGACGCGGAGGAAGACGTTGAGGGAAGGGATCCCACGATCGTAATAACTCGGGATGTCGCGCGTGAAGATGATTTGATTCCCGGGCAACGCGGCTTCGATGCGCTCGGCGACGCGCTCCTGCTCGTTCGGGTCGAAGCATTTCACGAGGATGGAGGAGCATTTCCCCTCAGCGCCGAGCAACTGTTGCATCTTCGAGAGCCGCATCTTCACCCGCGCGCCGCTCTCGGGCTCGTAGATGCCGGCGACTGTGAACGTGTGATTGAGGAGTTCCACGCGCGCCCCTGGAGCGATTTTCTTCGTCGTCGCGTAATGACGATCCACGATGATCTCATCGTCACTCTGCATGGGGCGCCCCTCGACGATGCGAATGCCGCTGATGGCCGCATAGGTCGTATAGTCTTCAGTGGGCTGATCCGCGATGCCTTCGAGCATCTCGAAGCCAATCCCCCCCGCCCCGCTACGGATATAGCGCCCAACGGGAGTGACGGCGCGCACGCCCTCGATTTCCTTCAGGCGTTTGGTATATGCGATGGGCAGAGCCAGCGGCGTCGCCGTGATGCTCGCTCCCAGCGTCCCGGCCGATTGGAAGATGATCTCCGCGCCGACGTTCTTCTCCCGTTGTCCCGTCTCATAAAGGATCCCGCGCGCCAATCCGACGGTCACCAAGATGAGCACGACGCCCAAGGCGATCCCCAGCATGCTCGCGATCGTCCGCGTCGGGCGCGCCAGGATATTCGCTAAGACGAAGCTGTGCCGCATTCAGTTCCCTTTTCGATCCAGGTTGATGGTTCGGACGGCGTCCCCCCACTCGGCGGGTTTCTCCAAGCGAAAGAGCGCTTCGGAGACCTCGCCGTTGATGACCAAGCTCGTGCGATCGAGACCCAAGCGAACCGAGTACCGGTCGTATGGGCGCGCGATCCGAATCTCGACGGGGATGAGATAGGGAGAGTTCGGAGCGGTGGCGAATTCTTCGTAGCGAATCTCACTGCGGATCTCGCCGGCCTCGCCGAAGACCTGTTGGCGCACAAGGAGCAGACCGCGCGTGCGGTCGAACCAGAATTTCCTCAGAATGCGCGCCCGGTTAGGGCCGATCGGTTCCAAGAGCGAGATGATGTAGTAACTCCGGATGACCATGCGCGGCTTCTGACCGGACGCGCGCTCTTCCTCGATCTGCCGGAATTCCTCCAGCGTCGTGAGGCGATTCGAAGCGCCGTCGTCCACCGGCCCCCAGAGCAGAGCTTCGGTGATGTGCTGCGGCCGGACGCGCCGCAACGATCCGACTTCGCGCCACTGCGGATCGCGCTGCAGCGCTTCCTCGCGCTCCGTATAATCCCGATCGTTCGAGCCTTCGACGAAGAGGCGATGATCTTCGGGATAGACGAGGAGTTGGAACCGATGGCCGTCCGAGGCCAATTCAGCAATGGTCGTCTTCACCAGCGGCGCTTGAATGAGCAAGCGCACGTTGGCCGGTCGGGCGAGGATCAACCGCCCATCAGCCGTGCGATAGCGCTGGCCCAATCCCGATTCGGGCGCTTCGGTTTGGAATTGGATCGCGACGCGCGCCGAGAGCGTGCGCACTTGCTGAAAATCGTTCAAGCGCGCGAGCAGCTCCTCCAGCGTCGCTGTGCTCAATGGGGCGACCAATTGGGGCACCTTCACCTCGCGCGAGACCAGACCACAGCCAATGCTGGTTAACAGGCCCCACACGAGGAGAAGGACCGCGCCGCCTTTGCTCAATCTCTTACAGAGCCCCGCGTTCACCGTCCGCCGAAATAGGCAAGCTACCAGATGAAGCGCGCCACTGTCAAACCTCATCCCCGACGCTCATCGAGCGTTTCGATGCGTGCTTGAGGGACATCTGGTATAATGAAGGGGCGTGAACAGAACGCGAGGGAGGCGAACATGGAGCAGATGTCAGGTGTCGGTCCTTCGTCCCGATGGGGGGCGTGGCCACGATGGACGATGCCCATCGGCTTGAGCCTGAGTGTGATCCTTGGCATCGGCGTCGGAGTGTGGATCTCCGGGGGGACTTCAGCCCGACAATCGGCGCGACCGCTTCACGTGAGTGAGAGCCATGTCCCGCCGACGGGAGCACTGGCGACGGCGCTCGCCCTCTCGGACGCATTCGCGCAAGTCGCGCGTCAGGTCGAGCCGGCTGTCGTCCATATTGAGACGGAAGCCGCGCGAGCGAGTCGGCGATCGGAGGATCCCTTCGATTTCTTCTTCGGGCCGCGCGGACGGCCACGTCGCGGGACGGGATCGGGGGTGATCGTGGACCCAGAGGGGTATATCCTCACTAATTACCACGTCATTCGCGGCGCTTCGACAATTCGGGTCAAGACCTTCGAGGGCAAGACCTATACGCCGGAGGTGATCGGCGTGGATCCGGAGACGGATCTGGCCGTGATCAAGATCTCGCGGAGCGAGCCCTTCCCCTATGCGCGCATGGGCGATTCGAACAAGTTGCGCGTCGGCGATTGGGTGCTGGCCATCGGCAGTCCATTCGGGTTGGAGCAGACGGTCACAGCGGGAATCATCAGTGCGAAGGATCGCATCACCGATGGGGAGAACGCCCCGTTCCAACGCTTCCTGCAAACGGATGCGGCGATCAATCCTGGGAATTCCGGCGGGCCGCTCGTCAATTTGAGGGGGGAGGTCATCGGCATCAACACGCAGATTTCGACCAGCACCGGATATTTCAACGGGGTGGGATTCGCGCTCCCATCGGCCTTGGCCGTCGAGGTCTATAATCAATTGGTCCAGCGCGGCCGCGTCGCGCGGGGGTATTTGGGCGTCTATGTGAAGCCGGTATCGCCGCAGATCGCGCGTCTGAATGGCTTGAAAGAACCACAGGGCGCACTCGTCGAAAGCGTGACCGATCCGGAGAGTCCGGCCGCGCATGCTGGCTTGCAGACGGGCGACATCATCGTGGAGATTGATGGTGAGCCCGTTCGGGATAGTCGCGATCTCACGCGGCGCGTGGCTTCGATGGACGTCGGACGTACGGTGCGGTTGAAGTACATCCGCAATGGGCGCGAGCATGTCACCAGCGTCAAGCTCGGCGTTCGTCCGTCGCTTGCGGATCGTCGTGAGGAGCCATTGCGAGAAGAGCCGCGCGATAAGAACGCTCAGCCACCGGAGGAGAAGAAGTCATCCGGACCGCCGCGCTTGGGGGCGACATTAGAGCCGGTGACGCCGCATGTGGCCGAGGTTCTCAAGCTCGGGGCCGTTCGCGGGGCCGTCGTCGGTGAGATCGAGGAGGAGAGCTTCGCTGAGACCCTCGGCCTCATGCCGGGCGATGTGATCCTCTCCATCAATCGCGTGGAAGTTCGAGGTCCGGAGGACGTCAAGCGAGTCTTCGAGGGGTTGAAATCGGGCGACGATGTGGTGATGATCGTCGCGCGCGCCCATCGGGGGCTTGGCCCAAATCGTTCGGTGCTCTCGGGGACGATCCCGTAGGAGGAGGGTAGGTGAAACCCACGGCTCGATTCGCAGTGAGCAGCCTGCTGTTGCTTCTTCTAGCGATCCCGATGGGGGAATGGCGCCAGGGAGAAGAAACGCTCGCTCAAAGCCGACAGAATGCGCCCTCGGCAACGTCGGCGGCTCGCTCAAAGGCACAAGGCTCGCGAACGTCGGCTGTGCGCTCGCGCTCGGCTTCAGCGCGGAACCGACGTCTCACCAGGCAACGCGCTCGCGCCTCCGCGCGCCGACGAACAGTGCGTCGCCTCGTCTTGCGTCCTGGAAAGTTGATCCCGCGCGAGCGCGTGCGCGAGATCCAATTGGCCCTCATCGAGCGGGGATTCTTAGAAGGCCCACCGACGGGCGTCTACGACGCGCGGACCGTGGAGGCGATGAAGCGGTTTCAGCAAGCGGAGGGCATCGAGGTGACCGGGTATCCGACGGCGCACGCGCTCTACCGATTGGGACTCCATCCGGCAGCGTCATCCGACGGCTCCGCAACTTCGCCCGCCCATCGGTCGCCCCCTCCTTCATGAGGAAGGATTCGTCGCTTCACTAAGGACGGGAAGTGGCCGTGCGACTCCGACCGATTCAACTGGCGACGCTCTTTCGCATCCCCATTCGGGTGAGCTACGGATGGATCCCCGTCGTCTTCTTGCACATATATGCCGTCTCGGTCTTCTATCTCCCGCGGCATCTGCCCGACTTTCATCCGCTCGCCCATTGGACGCTCGGAGGAGTCACGACGCTGTTGCTGTTTCTCTCGGTGTTGGGGCATGAGATCGGACACGCATTGGTCGCGCGCGCCGAAGGCATACGCATCTACGATATCACGCTCCACCTCTTTGGGGGATTCGCGCGCTTTGAGCATGAGGCGCATACGCCGGGCTCGGAATTTCGGATCGCCGTCGCGGGGCCGAGCGCGAGTTTCCTTTATGCTGTGGTGTTCTTCCTGCTGAATCAATTGAGCGTGCACGTCTTCGACTCGCGACCGGCGGCGCTCATCACGAACTATCTCGCCCTCTCGAATCTGATCCTGGCGCTCTTCAACCTGCTGCCGGGGTTTCCCCTGGATGGTGGACGCGTCTTTCGAGCATGGTTGTGGGCGCGTTGGGGGGATTACTGGCGAGCGAGCCGCTGGGCTATCGGCGTGGGGCAGGGGATCGCGTATCTCCTTGTTGGCTTGGGCATCTTCTGGGTGCTGCGCGCGCGCACGAGCGCGGACATCTTCGCGGGAGCATGGTCCATCTTGGTCGGGATCTTCCTCCGCGATGTGGCCGAAAATAGTCGCCTTTCCCTCAAGCAGGTGGATCAGATGAGGCGGATCCGCGTCGCGGATGTCATGCGGGATCCGCCGGCACTGCTGCCGCCGGAGATGACCATTGAGGAATTGGCTGCGCGCGTGCTGCCGAAGCATCGGAGCCGAACGTTCCCCGTCTCTCGAGATCGTCGGTTGCATGGCATCTTACTCGTCCCTGCTCTTCACGCGTTGCCGCGCGAGCAATGGGCGCGCACGACCGTTCGAGACCTCATGCAGCCGGTCGCTCCCTCGATGTTCGTTCATCCGGAGACGCCGCTTTGGGAGGCGCATCGTCTGCTTCGTCGCAATGGCCTGGGCGCCAGTGCCGTGCTCGATGCCGACGGCTATATCGTCGGGTATCTCGCGCTCGAGGATTTCCGCTCGGACGCCCATGCTCCCTGAGGAAGGGGTGCGATAGCGTGTTGACAGCTTCAGCGCTCTTTCAGTAAGATTGGGCTCGCCCATGCCGAAGGAGGAGGGGAAAGGGGTGAGCGCATATATTCGGAAGCGAAGCGTCGAGGTGAGCCTGTTGCTCCTGTTGACGGTGAGCGGTGAATCGGCCCTCTCCTCTTCGCACGATCCCTTATCGGTGCTCGTGCGCGGGCGTTTGGTCTGTGCCGAGTCTGCGGGCGAGCGTGAGGATTCGTGTTCACCCGAACGCATCGGGATTCGCACGGTCGAAGGGCGAGTGTATTTCTTCGGCCCAGCGGACCCGGCCATTGCACTTTTTGCGGATTCACACCTTCGGGCCGAGGACCTTCAAATCCTGGCCCTTCGGCATGGCGACGATCGCTTGGAGAGCATCCGCATTCGTCTCGTTCGAGGTGGGCGACTGTATGACATCGCCTATACCTGCGACGTTTGTCAGATCAAATCCTCGGTGCCTGGGGTCTGCCCGTGTTGCCAGAAAGAGCTGGTGCGCGAGGAGACTCCGATCATCGCTCCGTGAGAGCACGGCATTGAGAGGGTGAGGAGGAATGGTCTTATGGAGAAACAGCCATCGAAACCGGGAAGCCTTTCACGGCGTGATTTTCTGAAAGTCTCGGGGATCACGCTCACGGTCCCTCTGGTGGTCGGGCCGCGCGTGCTCAAGGTCGCCGGGGCGGAGGTGAAGGTCTTCGGTCCCGGGAAGGTCCCGATGACGTTCACCATCAATGGGAAGACGTATCGGGCGGAACTAGAGCCGCGCGTGACCTTGCTCGATGCGCTTCGGAATGAATTCGATCTGACTGGCGCCAAGCGGGTGTGCGATCGCGGGACGTGTGGCGCGTGCACAGTGCTTTTGGACGGCAAGCCCGTCTACGCCTGTTCCGTGCTCGCAATCGAAGCGCAGGGGAGAGCGATCACGACCGTCGAAGGCCTCATGCAGGACGGGAAGCTGCATCCCATTCAGCAAGCGTTCGTCGAGAACGATGCCTTGCAATGCGGATTCTGCACGCCGGGATTCGTCGTCGCTTGCAAGGCGCTTCTGGATCGGATCCCCAATCCCACGCCGGAGGACCTGGTGGCTGGATTGGGCGGGAACCTCTGTCGCTGCGGGACCTATGTGGGGATCCGAGCGGCCATCGCACAGGCCGCGCGAATGCAGAGAGGAGGATGAGCTATGGCCGAACGAGAGGCTGTGGAGATGGCGGAATACAAATGGCCGGAGCCTGGGCAACGGCGCTTAATCGGCAAGCGCGTCTCGCGCGTGGACGGCCCGGATAAGGTGAGCGGGCGCGCCAAATATACCTATGACGTGAATCGTCCGGGGATGCTCGCCGGGAAGATTCTGCACTGCCCACATGCGCGCGCGCGGATCGTGCGGTTGGATACGAGCGCGGCCGAGAAGATGCCGGGCGTGAAGGCGGTTCTCCCCTTGAAGAAGGTGGGCGATGAGATCCTCTGGGCGGGCGATGAAGTCGTAGCCGTTGCTGCTGTTGATGAACCCACGGCCGAGGATGCCATTCGCGCCATCGTCGTCGAGTACGAGAAGCTGCCGCATTTCGTTCTGGACACCGATCCGAAAGCAGCGGGCGAGCGAGCGCGTCCGACGGCCGAGCAGATCGAGGGGGATCCGGACGCCGCATTTCGCGAGGCGGAGGTCGTCGCTGAGGGGCTCTACGGCATGTCCGTGATCACCCACTGTTGCCTGGAGCCACACGGCGCCGTCGTCGAGTGGGAAGGTGAGAACTCCGTACTCGTGCACATCTCGACGCAAGCCGTCTCAGGGATCGCCGGGCAGATGGCTGGACCGCTTGGCGTTCCGGCGGGCAATATCCGCGTGAAGCAAGAGCATATTGGCGGCGGATTCGGGAGCAAATTCGGTCCGGACAGTTGGGGGATCGCCGCCGCGCGGCTCTCCAAAATGGCTGGTGGACGGCCTGTGAAGATCATGCTCGAACGGGATGCCGAGTTGATGGTCGCCGGCGCGCGTCCTTCGTACTATGGACGCGTTCGCGTGGGTGCTAAGCGCGATGGAACCCTGATCGCATGGGAATCGGAGACGTGGGGGACGGGCGGCATTCCGCCAACAAGTCCACTCCCGCTGCCGTATGTGCTGCGCATTCCGAATCAGCGGAAGCGACACATCGCGATTGCGACCAACAGCGGACCGGCGCGAGCCTGGCGCGCGCCCTTACATCCGCAAGCGTGTTTGCTGACCATGGCGGCGATCGATGATCTGGCCGCCGCCTTGCGCATGGATCCGCTGGATCTGCTCTTGAAGAACATCGAATTGGCGGGTGAGCGCGCCGACGTTTATCGCGAGGAGTTGCAGATCGCGGCCGAGTTGATGGAGTGGAAGAAACGGTGGCATCCGCGAGGCGATCCGTCGCCCGGACCGATCAAGCGCGGGCTCGGCGTCTCGATCCATACCTGGCCCGGGCGCGGTCATGCATGCCGATGCGATTTGACCATCCATCCGGATGGGTCGGTTGAGGTGAAGCTCGCCTCGCAAGACCTGGGCACGGGAACGCGCACGGCGATTGCCATCGTCGTGGCCGATACACTGGGCCTCCCGCTGGAAGCTGTGCGCGTGCGGATTGGAGACAATCAATATCCTCCGGCTGGAGGCTCCGGCGGCAGCACGACCATCGGCGGTGTCAGTTCGGCGGCGCGCCGAGCCGCTCTCAATGCCTTGGATCAATTCTTCGCTCGCGTCGCTCCGTTGCTCAATGCCGCGCCGGATCAGCTCGAGGCATGGGACGGACGCATTCGGGTGAAGGGGGACCCGAGCCGCTCGATCGCGTGGGAACAAGCGTGCGCTCGGCTCGATGGCATGCCGCTCACTGTACGCGGAGAGAATCCCGGTCCGGGCGAGCTGACGACGGCGGGCGCAGCCGGTGTGCAAATGGCCGATGTCTCCGTGGACATTGAGACGGGCATCGTCCGCATCAACAAGATGGTCGCCGTCCAGGACTGCGGCTTGATCATCAACATGAAGGCAGCCGAGAGTCAATGCTACGGCGCCATGATCATGGGCATCAGCTATGCCCTCTACGAGGAGAAGATCATGGACCCGGTCACCGGACGGATGCTCAATCCGAACATGGAGTTCTACAAGTTGGCGGGCCTGGCGGATATCGGCGAATTGGTCGTGCACATGATGACCGGAGAGAAGTACGATCGGCGAGGCGTCATCGGACTCGGGGAACCACCGGTGGTCTCGCCGGGAGCGGCGATCTCCAATGCCGTCGCCAACGCCATCGGCGTGCGCGTGCCGTTTTTGCCGCTCACGCCCGAACGCGTCCTGGAGGCTTTGAAGAAGGGAGGGAGCCATGCGCGCGTTTGAGTACGTGAGTCCGACGACGAAGGAGCAAGCCGTCGCGCTGCTCTCCCGCACGTGGGGAGAGACGGAAATCCTCGCTGGCGGTACTGACCTGCTCGCGCTCATGAAAGATGACATCGTGCGGCCGCGACGCTTGGTCAACATCAAGGAGATTGCCGAACTGCGAGGGATCAGCTTCTCACCGCGGACGGGGTTGCGTTTGGGCGCGACGGTCACTCTTCAGGAGTTGCTCGATCATCCTGAGATCGCGCGCGTCTATCCGGCGCTCGCGCAGGCCGTCCGTGGCATCACCAGTCCACAGATTCGAAACATGGGGACCGTCGGCGGGGATCTCTGTCAGCGGCCGCGCTGTTGGTACTTCCGCTCGGGCTTCGGCCTCTTGGCTCGCGATGAGACGGGACGCTCGCTCGTGCTGGAGGGGGACAATCGGTACCATGCAATCCTGGGCAATGAGGGGCCGGCTTACTTCGTTAATCCCTCGAGTTTGGCCCCGGCACTCATCGCCTATGGGGCGCGCCTTCGCATCTTCGGCCCGCAGGGGACACGTGAAGTCCCGGTCGAGCGGTTCTTCCGCATTCCGAAATCGGAGACCGAGCGCGAATATGATTTGCAGCCGAATGAGATCGTGACCGACATCCTCGTGCCGCCGCCTCCGGCAGGGATGATGAGCGCGACCTATGAGGTGCGTCAGCACGAGGCGCTCGATTGGCCGTTGGCGGCGGCATCCGTGGCTTTGGTGCTCGATGGCCAGCGCGTGCGCTCAGCGCGCGTCGTGCTCGGACACGTTGCTCCGATCCCCTGGCCCTCGCCCGAGGCGGAGCGCGCTCTCGTGGGAAAGGCCGTGACCGAAGAAGTCGCGAAGGCGGCCGCTGACGCCGCCGTACAAAAGGCGCGAAGCTTAGGGAAGAACGAATACAAGATTCAGCTGGCTCGCGTCGCCGTGCGTCGAGCGATCCAGCAAGCCGTCGGAGGAGGAGCGCGACGATGATCGACGCGGAACGATTCTCGGAAGTGTACTGGACGCTTTGCCCGCACCTGCGGTGGAAGACGCAGTTCTACACGGAGACGCCCATCGCTCCGCCGCCGCCCCCTGATGATGGGTTCTTCTGGTGCGCGTTCACGCAGACGTGCCTGGGGCCCGATGGGGCCTTGGTCGAGCCCGAATCCTGTGCCTCGGCGCAGCGGGCTTGTTATGGGACGGGGCGAGTGCGATAAGATGTTGCTCGATGAGGCGAGCGCGGAGGCCCCGACGGATGCGAGGCGTCCGTCGGAGCAGGGCGAGATTTTGGAGGAGGTGCGATTTATGCGAAGCCTGATCATGGTATTGTTCGTGCTCGCAGCCATTGCGGGCGTCTTCGAGCAAGCGCATGCGCAGCAAATCCTCGGCGACTATGTCGAGGCGCGCAATGCGGATGTTTACACTGGTCCTTGCTTCGCCAACGCGGAGGCGGGGTTTGTGGGCGATCAGGCGATCCTCGCCTGGCGCATTCAGCGAGGGAGCTGGGAGGGGATTCGCCTCGATGGCTTGAGCGTCGTCGGCATCGTCAAAGCGCGCGCGACGCTGGGAGACCCACAAGGGAAACCCTATCCGGCGAAGGCCCTCGTGGTCGTGGACGAGCGGGCGAATCGGGAGCAACGCGAGGCCTTGCTCCGTTTCGCTCAAACGATGGCGGGTGAACTGCTCGGGAACGTCGTGCGCGTCGTAGCTGCTCCGATCCGCTTCGACGTTCGGGATGAGGGCGAGCACGCGGCTCGAGCCATCGTGCGAGCGGGCGAGTGGGCGCGGATCGAGACGCGTCCCTTGAATGAGCAGGATCATATCTGCGGCAATGAGGAGATCTTCTATCCACCGCTCGCTCCAGTCCAGCACGCAATGCCTGCCGTCGCCGTCCTCAATCAGTTCCGCGGAGATGGTTTGGGCGTCACCTGGACCATCAGTGGCAAGCGAAGCGCTTTCGTCGGCCACTTCGCGCGATGAGCGCAGAAGCGCTCTCGTGAAACCAATGCTGAAAGGCGAGGCCACTGCCTCTGAAGGTGGCCTCTTTCTCCTTAGTGCGGGATCATCCCGCTCTTTTTTGTGAGAGGGGAAAACGATGCGACGGTCTCATGCAAGAGCTCTCATCTTCATATTGAGCTTCGTCTTGAGCCTCGTCGGCCCGACTTTCGCTCAAGAGGGACGGGTGGAGGCCATCGGTCCACTGACGGCGCCGTCCGTTCCGGAGTCCATCCGAAAGGTCCTGGAGCCGAAGGGGTATCGTGTTCTCCAAGCGGATGGACGCGTCGTATGCGAAATCTGGTTCCGCGCGGCCGTTCCGATCCAGGCCGGGAAAACGGCGGATCCCGATGTCGTCTACGTAGGGATGGAAGAATCCACCTTCGTCGGCGTGATCGTGTTCCCGCACCCGACGACGGACTATCGAGGGCAAGCGATCAAGCCGGGTGCCTATACGCTGCGGTATGCATTGTATCCGGCAGACGGTAATCACATGGGCATCGCTCCCAATCGCGATTTCCTCTTGCTCGTTCCAGCCGATCTGGATCAAGATGCAACGGCTCGATACTCGTTCGAGGAGTTGATGAAGTTGAGCGCCAAGGCGGCCGGAACGAATCATCCGGCCGGGCTCAGTCTCCGCTCGGCGGAGGGGTATAAAACAGTTCCGACCGTCGTGGAATTGGCCTCTCGATATACGCTACTTGTCGCACCCGTGAAGACGACGGCCGGGGGAGAATTGACGCTGGCTCTCATCGTCAAGGGCATCGCCGAGTTGTGACCGAAAGCGCGCTCATCAGTGCCCTTTGAGTCGGGCAACGAGTGGGATGAGCTGTTCCGCTTCGACGAACATACGGATGGCCGCGATACCTGCCGCTCCACGGGCGAGCACCTGCGGCGCGTTCTCCGGCGTGATGCCCCCGATGGCGAGAACAGGAAGGCGAACCGCCACCGCGATGCACGCGAATGCTTCCAAGCCGAGGGGCGGTCCATAGGGTTTTTTGCTCGGCGTCTCGAAGACGGGGCCGAGCACAAGAAAATCCGCGCCTCCGATTTCGGCGTCGCGCGCCTCTTCGAGCGAATGCGCCGAGACGCCGATCAGCACGTCCGGCCCGACGATCTCTCTCACGATCGCGGCGGGCAACGATCGCGTCGTCAGATGAACACCGTGAGCGCCGCAAGTTACGGCCACATCGAAGCGGTCATTGACGAGGAGTCGCGCCGGCGTTCCCGCGATTCGCGCTGCCGCTTCTTCGACGAGCGCGCATAGCTCTCGGATCGGCAGATCCTTCTCCCGAATCTGAATTAGATCCACGCCCGCGCGCGCCGCTTCCACGATGAGCTCGAGGATCGAACGCGATGGGCAGAGCTTTCGATCGGTGATGAGGTAGAGCAGGGGCGGATTCCCCAACGTCTTCATCGTTCGCTCTCCGAGGAGGAAGGCCGTCGCCTCCCTTCTTCGATTAGCCGGAGGAGATCGCGATATCGAGAGGCTTCCCACGCGCCCAAGATGAGATTGAGCACGCCAAGTCCGGTGACGCTCGCTTTGACGGCGAAGCTGTTGAATGTGAGCAGCAGCTCAGCCGATCCTGTGCGCTGCACGAGATACGCCAAAAGCACATTGTCGCTCCAAAAGGACGTCCACGGCGCCACGATCAGGATGGCTCCCAGCTCGAAATACACGAGGATGTACAGAAGGACCGTGATCTTCGCCGACATCGTCGCGCTCGACTCCTACGAAATCCGATCCTTCAGGGTAACACTCCACCTGCGAGAGGGTCAAATCTCGGACCAAGTCGTCCTCGAATCAGCTCGAGCGTCCCGCCCATGGGGCTCCGCCTGGTTGCGCGAAACGGCGGTTGCGGAGTACGCTTTCCCCCCGAGACGATCCAGGAGTTGATGGCTATGAGCAACGAGGAATTGGTGCGCAAGCAGAAGGAATACCTCTTCCGGTGTGTCTCGACGTATTACCGAGAGCCCTTGGTGATCGAGCGGGGCGAAGGGATGTACGTGTGGGACGCGCAGGGACGACGCTACTTGGATTGTTTCGGCGGCGTCCTGACGATCAGCGTCGGACATGCGCATCCCAAGGTCGTGGAAGCGATCACGGATCAGGTTCGGAAGATCTCGCACACCTCCACGCTCTACATCAATGAACCGCAGGTGCGATTGGCCGAGAAGCTGGCTGAGCTCACGCCGGGACGACTGCAAAAGAGCTTCTTCACCAACAGTGGCACCGAAGCCGATGAGACGGCGCTCGTGCTCGCGCGGCTCTACACCGGGCGGCAGGAAATCATCGCGCTGCGCCACGGCTACAGCGGTCGATCCGCCTTGGCGATGAGCGTCAGTGGGCAAGCGCCCTGGAAGCTCGGGACGCCCTATGTCGCCGGAATCGTGCACGCCGTCGCCCCTTACTGCTATCGCTGTCCCTTCAAACTCACCTATCCGGCGTGCGATCTGGCATGCGCACGTGATGTGGAGGAACTGATTCAAACGGCGACTTCGGGACGCATCGCTGCGCTCATCGCGGAGCCGATCATGGGCGTCGGTGGATTCGTCGTTCCCCCGAAAGAGTACTTCAAAGTCGTCGTCGAGATCGTACGTCGCTATGGCGGCATCTTCATCTGCGACGAGGTGCAAACCGGATGGGGGCGCACGGGGGAGAAGATGTTCGGCATCGAGCACTGGGAGGTGGAGCCGGACATCATGACCTTCGCCAAGGGTCTGGCCAATGGAACGCCCATCGGGGCCACGATCGCCACGCCGGAGATCGCCGATGCCTATCCTTCGCTCACCTTCTCAACCTTCGGTGGCAATCCTGTCGCCTGTCGCGCCGCCTTGGCGACGATCCGCGTGATCGAGGAGGAAGAATTGCCGAAGAACGCACGCCGGGTCGGCGATTATCTGCGCGAGCAACTGGAGGCACTCAAGGAAGCGTATCCGCAAATCATCGGCGATGTGCGGGGCATGGGATTGATGCAAGCGATCGAGTTGGTGAAAGATCCCAAGACCAAAGAGCCGAATCCCGAAGCTCTGCAGCAGATCTTCGAAGAGACAAAGAAACGTGGCGTGCTCATCGGTCGAGGCGGGCTCTACGGGAACGTGATTCGTATTGGTCCGCCCTTGATCGCTACGAAGGATCACATTGATGAGTTGATCTCGGCGCTGGCAGCCGCCTTCGCCGTCGTCACTCGTAAGAGGTGAGCGCGTAATTTTGTGGATTTCCGAGCAATTTTTGCATCATCGAACGAAGATAGGGTGAGCCGGTCTTTCTGGCTCACCCCGCCCAAACTAAGGAGGTATCGTGGTGGTACGTGGTCGCTCACTAAGATTCAGGAGAGGGCGGATGGGTTGCCTGGGGAGCGAGAATTCACTGAGAGAGGGCCTTAATCGCCTTCAATCGCCTTCTCCCTGTTGGAGTCGCGCGATCTCGCCCAGGCTCGCGATGCGTCCCGTATCTTCGCCGATCGTGTAGGCGGGTTCGCGATCACGACGAGCAGCGCGGGCCGAGAGCGCAATGCGTCGGCTTTCGGGATCCAGGCGCAGGATACGAAAGTCCAGCTCATCGCCGATTTGAACAGCGTCCTCGGGCTTCTCGACGTGTTCGTCCGAGAGCTCAGAGATGTGGCAAAGGCCCTCGACGCCCCCTACGTCCACGAACGCGCCGAAGCTAGCGAAACGCACCACCTTCCCGCGGACGATGTCGCCCACCCGGTGAGCGTTGAAGAACTCCTCCCACGGATCGGGCTCCAGCTCTTTCATCGAGAGCCCCAAGCGTCGCGCGCTCAGGTCCAGCTCCTTGATGATGGCCTCAACCTCTTGGCCTTTCTTCAAGACCTCCGAGGGATGCTTCACGCGTCGGCGCGAGATGTCGGAGACGTGGATCAAACCTTCGATCCCTTTCTCGACTTCGACGAAGGCGCCGAAATCCGTAATCCCGCGCACGCGGCCGCGCACGCGCGTGCCGATGGAGTGAGTCTCGGCGAAGAGCCGCCACGGATCCGGTTGCAGTTGTCGCAGGCTCAAGCTCAACCGACGGTTTGGCACGTCCACGTGTAAGACCTCCACCACCACCTCATCCCCGATGGCCACGTACTTCGACGGGTGTTTCGGGCGCTTCTCCCATGTCAACTCAGACGCGTGGATCAGTCCCTCGATGCCCTCCTCCACCTCGACGAACACCCCGTAGTCGGTGATGCGCGTGACCTTGCCCTTGATGCGAGAACCGGGCGGCAATCGTTCGGCGAGGGTATCCCACGGATTGGGCCAAAGCTGCTTATACCCGAGATTGATGCGTCCCGTCTCTCGATCAATTTTGAGGATCTTCACCTGGACGATCTCACCGACGTTGAAGACCTCCTTCGGATGGGCGATCTTCTTCCACGCGATATCGGTGATGTGAAGGAGGCCATCAATTCCGCCAATGTCCACGAAGGCGCCATAATCGGCCAGGCTCTTGATGCGTCCTTCGACGATATATCCCTCGTCGAGTTGGCTGAGAATCTCCGCGCGACGTCGCGCTTCCTCTTCTTCGAGGAGCGCGCGGCGCGAGAGGACGATGTTATTCTGCCGCCGATTGACCTTGATGACTTTGGCTTCGATCTCTCGGCCCTTCCAGGCCTCCAGATTTCGGACCTGCCGCAGGTCCACTTGGCTCGCCGGCAAGAAGGCGTCCACCCCACCCAGGTTAACTTTCAGTCCACCTTTGATGCGCTCGGTGATGCGCCCCTTGATGGGGGCGCCCGTTTTGAGAGCACGATCAATGGCCTCCCACACGAGCTTACGTTGTGCCTCGGCGTAGGAGAGCTTCACGTATCCGTCCGGAGTCTCCAGATGCTTCACGACAACAGGGATCTCGTCGCCGATGGAGATCTCGTTCAGGCTGATCCGGAGTTCTTCGCTCGGGACGACACCTTCGGTCTTGTAGCCGATGTCCACGAATGCCATGTCCTCATGGATCGCGAGCACCTTGCCCGTGAGCCGTTGGCCGACGGTCAGAGTCGTCGTCGTTTGCTCTTCAAAAGAGCCCAGCAGTTCGCCGAAACTTTCGCTCGAAACATTCATCTCGGGGTCACTCGGTGCCGGAGGCGCGCCCGCGGGATGGGCTTCGGTCACCGGTTGATCCATATTGTTCACATCCATCGCAATCGCCTCTTCACTCCTCGTCATGACATTTTCGTTTCAGGATGGCCGACAATGCGAGTGCAAAATCTACTATTTCGGTTTCGGCTTTGTCAAGCGACGTGGGCAAGGGGATGGGGATCGTCTCAGGACGAGATCTCCTCGGAAGCGGCGATCTCGCGCGCGACGTCTTCCCATTTCGCGAGAGTTGCTCCGGCCTCGATCATCTCTCGCAGTGCGCGTTCGGAATCGCCGGGCGCCAGGTCCACGCCGCGGATCGCATCCTCCAGGACGGTCACCTGAAATCCCTCGCGGCGCGCATCCAGGACCGTGTGGCGCACGCAATAATCTGTGGCGACGCCTCCGACGTACAGGTGCTCGATCCCGCGCGCTTTCAATTCCTCGGCGAACGTGCGTCCTTCGGCCGTTTGACCTTGGAAGCCCGAATAGCTGTCCTCGTTCGGATCCATTCCCTTTGAGATGAGGATCGTCTCCGGGGGGAGTTTCAAGTCGGGATGGAACTCAGCCCCGCGCGTGCCCTGCACGCAATGCGGGGGCCACATGCCTCCGTAGGCTTTGAAATGTCGCGTCTGCTCGGGATGCCAGTCGCGCGTCGCATAGATCGGCAAGCCTGCTCGCTGAAAGAGGTCAATGTACCGGTTGAGGACGGGGATGATCCGATCGCCTTCCGGCACGGCGAGCGATCCGCCCGGCAAGAAATCGTTCTGCACATCCACGAGCACGAGTGCCTTTGATGCCGACATGGTCGTTATCACCTCCTTTTGATCGTCCCGCTTTGTTGGCCTCGCCTGCGCTGGGGTGGGCTCTGCAGCCCCAGGTCGCGGATCATTCCTTCGGCGGCTCGACTCATCAAGCCGATGAGGATGGTGTCGTCGTGTGTTCCCCGTCAGGCTGGCCGAAGCGGGCGCGAATGTAGTCTTCCAAGATGCGGAGGAAATCCGTCACGAGCGTTGGCCCGCGCAGCGTCGTCACCAGTCGGCCATCGGCGAAGACTGGAGCTTTTGGCTCTTCGCCCGCGCCCGGGAGCGAGATTCCGATGTCCGCGTGTTTGGACTCACCCGGGCCATTGACGACGCATCCCATGACGGCAATGCGCAGGTTTTCGACGCCGGGATAGCGGCGGCTCCACTCAGGCATCTGGCGATGGATATACGCTTGGACCTCGGCTGCCATCTCTTGGAAGAACGTGCTCGTTGTGCGTCCGCATCCGGGACAGGCGGAGACTTGCGGTGCGAAATGGCGCAGGCCGAGCGCTTGCAGGATTTGCTGCGCGATGAGCACCTCCTCGCGCCGATCGCCTCCTGGAGCTGGGGTCACGCTCACGCGAATCGTGTCACCAATTCCTTCGTAAAGGAGGACGCCCAGTGCTATCGCCGACGCGACGATGCCTTTGAGCCCCATGCCGGCTTCGGTTAATCCGATGTGCAGTGGATAATCGCAGCGGGCCGCGAGCCGGCGGTTCACCTCGATGACGTCCGAGACATCGGACGTCTTAACGCTCAGGACGATGCGATCGTGGGGCATCCCGTAGGCTTCAGCGCGGGCAGCCGAATCCAGAGCGCTGCGGATCATCGCTTCGCGCAGCACAGCGCGCGCGTCCTGGGGCTCGGGACGCCGGGCATTCTCATCCATCAATTGCGTGAGGAGTGCTTGGTCGAGCGAGCCCCAATTCACGCCGATGCGGATCGGCTTCTCGTACTCCAGAGCGATCTCGATCATGCGGCGGAAGTTTTCGTCTTGGTGACGGCCGACGCCCACGTTCCCCGGATTGATGCGATACTTGTCGAGCGCGCGCGCGCACTCGCGATAGCGGGAGAGCAAGAGATGACCGTTGTAGTGGAAGTCGCCGATGATGGGGACCTCGATTCCCTGGCCGCGCACCCGTGCGACGATCTCAGGAACGGCGCGCGCAGCCGCTTCCGTGTTCACAGTGATGCGCACCAATTCCGATCCCGCTTCCGCGAGAGCGATGATCTGCTCGACCGTCGCCGCCACATCGGCCGTATCCGTGTTCGTCATTGACTGCACGGCGATCGGGTGATCCCCACCGATCTTCACACGACCGATCTGGACGACGACAGAACGCCGTCGCATTCGTTGACCCCCGGATTCGCTCATCACACAGGGACATTTTAGCGGAACGCGCCACCGAAAGGGAAGCGCGCGCTCAATGGGCGTGGGAGAGCCTGCGATTCCACGCGGTGAAGCCCCTGGGATCGCTTGGCCAATTCGCCGACGGAGGCGTATAATTGACATTTCCGAACGGGTTTCGGAAGGGACAGGCATGTCGGTTGAAGAAGCATTGCGAGAGGCGAGGATTCGAGAGTTGCCCTTGTCCCCAGCAACCTGCGTGGAGATGGGAACTCGCGTGGGCGATGTGTTAGAGTTGATGAAGACGAAGCGCGCGCACTGCGTTCTCGTGTGCGAGGGGGAGCACTTGCGCGGGATCTTCACCGAGCGGGATGTCGTGATGAAGGTTCTCGGCTTGTCGGCGGATTTGGAGGCGCCCATCGAATCGTTCATGACGCCGTCGCCCGTGACGTTGCATCCGGAGGAGCGCCTCTGGGAGGCGATGCGCCTGATGGACGAAGGTGGGTATCGACATATCCCGCTGGTCGTCGAAGGCGATCGCGTCGCGGGCGTGGTCTCGGTTCAGGATGTCATCGCCTTTCTGGCCGAGCACTTCCCGGCGGAGGTGTTCAATCTCCCACCTCGCTCGGAGCAAGTTTTTGCGGCTCCAGAAGGAGCCTGAATCGCCTGGGAGGAGAACATGACGGAGCAAACGAGCACGCTCACGACCATCGAGCCGGAAGCCAGGCCGCAGATCGTCGAATTGGAGACGGTCACGGTGCGCTTCGCCGGCGATTCCGGCGATGGCATTCAATTGACTGGGACGTTGTTCACGAACGTGACGGCTCTGGTCGGGAATGATCTCGGAACATTTCCCGATTATCCCGCGGAGATTCGTGCGCCAGCGGGGACGTTGCCCGGCGTGAGCGCTTATCAGATTTGCTTCAGCAGTCAGGACGTGCGGACGCCAGGGGATCAGCCCGATGTGCTGGTCGCTTTCAACCCCGCGGCGTTGAAGGTTCATTTGCCGGATTTGCCGGAAGGTGGGATGATCCTCGTCAACGTGGATGCCTTCACCGAATACAACTTGAAGAAGGCCGGTTACACGAGCAATCCGCTCGAGGACGGCTCGCTGGCGAAGTATCGCGTTTACAAGATCCCGATGACGACGGCGACGCTCAATGCCTTGCGTGAGATTGACCTTCCGGCCAAGGATAAGGAGCGGTGCAAGAACTTCTGGGCGCTTGGCTTAGTCTATTGGCTCTTCGATCGCCCGCTGGAGCCGACGCTGCGCTGGATCGAGACGCGCTTCCGGAAGAATCCGGCGATCGCGCAGGCCAATGCGACGGCGTTGCGAGCGGGCTATGCCTATGGCGATGCCGCCGAGATGTTCACCGTGCATTATCGCGTGCGGCGGGCGCAGATCGCGCCGGGCGTCTATCGCAAGATCACGGGCAATGAGGCGCTGGCGCTGGGGTTGATCGCCGCCTCGCAATTGGCCGGACGACCGCTCTTTTACGCGAGCTATCCGATCACGCCGGCCAGCGATATCCTGCACGAATTAGCCGTGCACAAGAATTTTGGGGTGCGCACGTTCCAGGCTGAGGATGAGATCGCTGCGATGTGCGCGGCCATCGGCGCGGCCTTCGCCGGATATCTGGGCGCGACCGGCACCAGCGGGCCGGGCATGTGTTTGAAATCGGAGGCGATCAATCTCGCCGTGATGGTGGAGCTGCCCGTGGTGATCTGCGATATTCAGCGAGCGGGGCCGAGCACGGGCATGCCCACTAAGACCGAGCAGGGGGATCTGCTTCAAGCTCTCTTTGGGCGCAATAGCGAAAGTCCGGTCGCTGTGGTCGCTCCGGCGACGCCGGCCGATTGCTTCTTCATGGCCATCGAAGCCTTTCGGATCGCCATCAAATACATGACCCCGGTGATCCTGCTCTCGGACGGGTATCTCGCCAACGGAGCGGAGCCATGGCGACTCCCTTCGGTCGAGGAGTTGCCGAAGATCGAGATTCGGTTCCGCACAGATCCGAATGGATTCTTCCCATACCTGCGGGATCCGGAGACCCTGGCGCGTCCCTGGGCGATTCCGGGCACGCCCGGACTCGAGCATCGCATTGGTGGGTTGGAGAAGCAACACATCACGGGGAACGTGAGCTACGATCCGAAGAATCACGAGCTGATGGTGAAGCTGCGCGCCGAGAAGATCGCTCGTATCGCGGACGATATTCCTCCGCTCGAGGTCTTCGGCGAGCCGGAGGGCAAGGTGCTCGTCGTCGGATGGGGCAGCACCTATGGGGCGATCACCTCGGCCGTAGAGCATTGGCAGAAGAAAGGAGCTTCGGTCTCGAGCATTCACCTCCGGTATTTGAATCCCTTCCCTCACAACTTGGGGGAGATCTTGCATCGGTTCGAGAAGATCCTGGTTCCGGAGTTGAATCTGGGGCAACTGGCGCTGCTTCTGCGCGGTCGCTACCTGGTGGACGCCATCCCGTTCTCCAAGGTGCAGGGGCGACCGTTTAAGATCAGCGAGATCATTGATCGCATTGGGGAGTTGCTATGACGCTGGAAGGAAACGGACAAGGCGTGAAACTGACGAAGAAGGACTTCGTCTCGGATCAGGAAGTCCGTTGGTGTCCGGGATGCGGCGATTACGCCATCCTGGCGCAGATGCAGAAGGTCTTGCCCGAGCTGGGCATTCCGCGAGAGAAGTTCGTCTTCGTCTCCGGCATCGGTTGCAGCAGTCGCTTCCCCTACTACATGAACACCTATGGCTTCCACGGCATTCACGGGCGCGCCCCGGCCATTGCGACTGGGATCAAGGTGTGTAATCCCGATCTCTCCGTGTGGGTCGTCACCGGCGATGGGGATGGATTGAGCATTGGCGGAAATCATCTCCTGCATGTCATGCGCCGGAACGTGGACATCAAGATCGTCCTCTTCAACAACCGCATCTACGGGTTGACGAAGGGGCAATATTCTCCCACGTCGGAGTTTGGCAAGAAGACGAAGTCTTCGCCGATGGGCACGGTCGAGGCGCCCGTGAATCCGATCTGCCTGGCACTGGCGGCTGAGGCGACTTTCGTCGCGCGCTCAGTGGATCGACATACAGATCATCTGGCTTACGTGTTGGAGCGCGCGGCGCGGCATAAGGGCGTCGCTTTCGTCGAGGTCTTCCAGAACTGCAATATCTTCAACGATGGTGCGTTCGAGCCTTTCGCCGGCCGTCCAGTGAAGGACGATCGAATGGTCGTGTTGGAGCACGGGAAGCCGCTCATCTTCGGGAAGAATCACGACAAGGGCATTCGTTGGAACGGTACGACGCTTGAGGTCGTGACCCTCGGTAATGGGATCACGGAGTCGGATCTTCTTGTGCATGACGAGAAGCGACCGGATCCGGCCCTCGCGTTCTTGCTCGCTCGGATGGATTATCCGGAATATCCAGTTCCGGTTGGGGTTTTCCGCGCCGTTGAGAAGCCGACCTACGATGAATTGGTCAATGCGCAGATCGAGACGGCCATTGCCGAACGCGGACGGGGCGATTTGGAGAAGCTCCTGCGGAGCGGTGACCTCTGGGTGATCGAGTGAATGGAGGATCGCGATGATCTGTCCGAGCTGCGGCCATGAGAATCTGCCGGGCGCCGAGGTGTGCGAGCAGTGCATGCATGATCTCATGGGGCTTGATCTGCCGCAGCCGAAGGAGGGATTGCAAAGGCGCCTGATGGAGGATCCCGTTCGCGTGCTTCCGTTGAGACCGCCGGTGACGATCTCTCCGGAGGAACCGGTCGGTCGAGCCCTCGAGCTGATGCGGCAACATCGTATCGGGAGTGTGCTCGTCGTCGAGGGGGGGAAGCTCGTTGGCATCTTCACTGAACGCGGAGCACTCCTGGAGTTGGTTGGCGCTCCGACGCGCTTGCTGACGCGGCGCATGCGCGAGGTCATGACGCCCCATCCTGTCGTCTTGCGCGAGGACGATACGCTCGCTTTCGCTTTGCATCAAATGTCCCTGGGCGGGTTTCGTCGGTTGCCGGTCGTTCGTCCTGATGGCACGCCCGTCGGCGTCGCCTCGATCAAGGACATCCTGCGGTACATCTTCACTCTGTGTCGGTCGTGAGCGGAAGACGGCAAGTCGTCGCTTTGACATCGGCTCTCGCCCAAGGGGCGCGAGGAAACCGGAGCTACGGCTCATCCGCATGCGGGGAGAGCGCGCGCTCCGGTGAGCATTGATCTACGGAGGATATGCGCGATGGATGAGATCAAAATCATGGCGGAGATTCAACCCGATCCCTCGAAATGTCGGTTCACGGTGGATCGTCCGGTGTACGAGGGAGCGGCCTATTTTCGCAGTCGCGAGGAGGCGAAAGGCTCGCCCATAGCGGAGGCCATCTTTGCGGTGAACGAGCACATCTCGGCCGTCCTCGTCTCGGGGAACGTCATCACCGTCACCAAGGAAGATTTCGAGGATTGGGTACCGGTGGCCAAGCAAATCGGTGCGGCCATTCGTGAGGTCATTCGTTCGGGCGTTCCGCCGGTCTCTGAAGAAGTGCGCGCGCGCCGCCAGTCGAGCGAGGAGATTCGTCGGAAGGTCCAGGAGCTGCTGGACAATTACATCAATCCGGCGGTCGCCATGCATGGCGGGTTCGTCGAGTTGATCGATGTGATTGACAACGACGTCTTCTTGCGCATGGGCGGCGGATGTCAGGGGTGCGGTGCGGCGAACATCACGTTGAAGATGGGGATCGAGGAGATCATCCGCGAGCACATCCCAGAGGTCGGGAACATCTTCGACACGACGGATCACGCGGCCGGGCGGAACCCGTACTACTCGCCGTATGGGTGGTGAGGTGGAGACGTCTCGCCTAAAGGCCATCGGAGGGAGACCTCCGAGGTGCGATAGCGAGGCGATCTCTCGAAACGCGCTGTGGTGGACTCATGCGCGACGCGTCGGCATCGTGATGGGGATCCTTGTTCTTGGGGGCCTGGCGGCGTGCCGATCGCTCGCTCCTCGCGCCGAAGACCATTACGCACGCGCTGAGCAATTGCTCAACGAACGGCAGTATGAGTTGGCGGCAGCCGAATTGCGGCGCGCCATCGCGTTGAAACCAGACTTCCCCGAAGCGCACTACAAGCTCGCGCAAATCCTCTTTTATGCCCTCGGCGATGTGAAGGGCGCGATCGCGGAGTTTCAGACGGCCATTGCGCAAGGGTATTCGCATCCGGCCATCCACTACGAGCTGGCGAAGGTCTTTCTGGATGCCGATCTTTTCGATGATGCGATCGCCCAGCTCGGCGAAGCTATTCGGAAGGGCTACGAGACGCCAGCGGTCCGCCTGGAGCTGGGGCGCGCGTATCTGGCGAAAGGGGAATGGGAGCGCGCAGAACAGGAACTGCAGCGCGCTATCGAGTTGAGCGCGCCGGTCGAATTCCCCCTGGCGCATTACTACCTCGGCGAAGTCTACGAGCGACAGGAGAAGTGGGCGCTGGCGATCGCGCAATTTGAAACCTACGTGCAGATCGCGAGCGCTCATGCCGAGATGCTCTCCGAAGAAGCTCGCGAGGGATTGGTGCCGGGCGCCGAAGCCTTCTCCTTCCCATCCGATCTGCCCAACGTGGAGGCCGTTCGACAACGAATCGCGAGCTTGAAGATGCGCGCGGCGCTCCGTCCGTGAAGGAAAGTCACGGGCGGTAACGTCGAGCACCGATCCTTCGCAACCATCGTCCCGCGCGAATCACGCAATCGGCGAGTTGAAGCGGAAAGCGCGGCCCTTCGTCGAATCTCCCCCTCGCCGTCACGGTCGCTTCAATTGGATTCGGCCATTTCCGGATCAGCTCACGGACGAAGAGGCTGAAGGATCGAAACGTCACTTCCAACGGTACGCGGGGATGATAGGGCTTCTCCCATTCGCGGAGGACGGTTGAAGGAATCCACTGAGGAAGGCGAGCAATCGCGAACGGCACATCTTCGATGCGCGCGCCGAGCAACTGGTGAGCGAGGGCCAGAGCGACCATCACCCATTCCGAACGCTGGCGATCCCCGCTGAGGAAGTATTCCCAGTCGAAATCCGGAGGCCGCGTTTCGAGCGCGGCAGCGACATCACAGAGCCAGAGCGGACGTCGCGCCCCATGTCGCAATAGGTGCAAGGCCATCAAGCGCAGGTGATCTTCCGGTCCGAAGACGCGGATCATCGTTCCCTCGAGCGGAATGCGGCGGGAGCGCGCGTACAACTGCTCTGGCGTGCGATCATCTAACTCGGCGAATCCCACGTGTAGGTCCACAGAGCAAGGGGGGAATTGAGGATCGTTGAGAAGGGCGAAGGCCTTCGCCGCGTGCTCGACAGGGATATAGAGATCAGCGTCGCCGTACGGTCGAAGGTTCGGGGCCGCGTACGATTGCGCGGCCGCCCATCCCTTTCCGAGGATCGGCTCGATTCCGGCTGCTGTGAAGCAAGCGAGCGCGCGAACGAGCCATCGTTCTTGCTGGAGGGCATGCAGAATGCACGCGCGAGCGGCTTGATGGAACCGAAAGGTCCAACGCGTGGCCTCTGCGCGCGAGACGCGAAGCCGGTGCCACACAAGGCCGGCGACCCCGAAGTCGAGAAGGAGCTGGCCGACGTCGTCCAGCTCCTCAGATCGGAGATCCCATGGCGGTGGCGTAGCGCGCCAGCATCCGGTCAGCGCGCGCGCGATCAAAGCACCGCGCTTTTGCCCTTGTCCCTTAGCGACGAACATGGAGGAGACGAGAAGCGCTCTTCGCATGGACGATTCTCAACGCAAGCGCCGATTGGAAATGCCTCATTGGACGAGGTCGCGCGCAGCCCTTCGATCCCGGAGAATCGCGTGCTCATGACCTCCCTTAGAGGACGGCGCGGCTCAAGATCTCTTGTGCCGTCGGCTCGGCTTCGCCCCGCTTTCCCTTGAGGGCGATCGCGCGAGAGGCGACGCGAGAGAGCACAGCAAGGGCAAATGCCGGATGACGTCGCGCGGAGATCGTGTGGGACAGAAGATCGAGCAAGGCTTCGCCCGGGGAGAGACGCCGGGGACGCCATTGGCATGTCGGATCGTAGGCGGTGAACACGATGAGGCCCACCGGCAACGGCACCGTCCCCACCGAACTGCCGAGCGTTTCGATCAACATCGGCTCTCCCTCCTCGCCCTCTCGGCGGAAGAAAAGCGGAGTGGGGAAAGGATGGACGCACCCATGCCGATCGAACACGGCATACTCGTCCGAATAGTACGTCGCTCCGCAGTGGAGAAGGGCCCGAACGAGTGTGGTCTTCCCGCTGGAGCTTCGCCCCGGGATGACGATCGCGCGCCCTCCCCAGCCGACGACTCCCGCATGGATGAAGAGATGGTCGCGCGCGCGCTCGGCGATGTAGAAGTGGAGATCGAGAGCGAGGTTGGAGAGAAGTTGTTCGAGCGATTCTGTCTGAAGCATCTGTCGCGCGTCGGCGTAGAGAATATAGGTTGACGACGACGCGCCGCGGCGAACGACATAGAGGCGCTCGACGCGCGAGGATTCCACAGGCTTCCAGCCAGGCGGGAGGTACGCGCGGATTCGATCCAAGACGTACGGATCGTCCGTCCGTATACCGATGCGCACTCCATACGCGCGGAGTGCGAACTCATCCGTGCGAGGAGGATCCGCTAGGAGCGGCGGTGCTCCTGGCCGACGCTTCGATCCCGGCACGGTCTTACGACGCATTCGACGCGCTGGGCGCGAAGTATAGCAATCGGAGGAAGCGCCGAGCAAGGTCTTTCCGCTTCGACCTGTGGTACAATCCCTCTCCGTGTGCCGAGTCTTTCGCGAGGAGGACGACAATGCGACACTTCGGCCGAACGATCGCGATCAGCCTCCTTTTGATCGGTTCGATGAGAGATTTGCCCTCCGGGATCGCGGCAGAGCCCTACGGGCGAGTGAATCCGATTGTGCAACAGATCGTGGCGGCGATCTCGGAGGAACGGATCGCCGAGAATTTGAAAAAGCTCGAGAGTTTCGAGACGCGGCATACGCTCTCAGACCCGACGCATCCGACGCGAGGCATCGGGGCAGCGCGCGCATGGATCTTCGAGCAATTTCGGAGCTATAGCCCGCGCCTTCAGGTGAGCTTCGACACGTACTACGTGAAGAAGCAAGGCCAGCGCCTCGTGCGCGATGTCGAACTGCGCAATGTCGTCGCCGTTTTGCCGGGGACGCGTCAACCCGAACGGCGCATCATCATCTGCGCGCACTACGACTCTCTGGCGATCGTGCGCGGACCGGACGGTCAAGTGGATTGGACGCAGACGGACGTCTTCGCGCCTGGGGTGACCGACAACGGCAGTGGAACGGCCGCTGTGCTCGAATTGGCCCGTGTGCTCAGCCAATATGAGTTCGAGAAGACGCTCGTCTTCATCGCTTTCGCGGGTGAGGAGCAGGGCTTGGTCGGCAGCACGCTCTATGCGCAGAAGGCGCGGCGCGAGGGCCAGATCATCGAGGCCGTGCTCAACAACGACATCATCGGCAGCGATGTGGCTGGCGATGGTGCTTCGGCCAATCGCGTCGTCTGGGTCTTTTCGGAAGACCCGGCGGATTCGCCCTCGCGACAGTTGGCGCGATATGTCAAGCGCATCGGCGAGTTGTATGTCCCCGCCATGCGCGTGGAGATGATCTTCCGGCACGATCGGTTCGGGCGCGGTGGGGATCATACCCCCTTCAATCACGAGGGATATCCGGCCGTGCGATTGACGACGCCGAACGAGAATTTCGCGCATCAGCATTCGGCGACCGATACGTTCGCCAATGCATCGCCGGCGTACACGACACTTGTGACGCGAATCAATGCTGCGGTGGCGGCCAGTCTCGCTCTGGCGCCGAAGCCGCCCGTCGTGACGACCGAGCGCGGTATGCCGCTGATCGGACGCGGGCGTTCGGGATATGCCGCACATCTCCGGTGGCGGAATGAGAATCCGGAGTCGGACCTGGCCGGATATGTCGTCGTCATGCGAGCGACGACGGCGCCGGATTGGGAGCGAGAGATCTTCGTGGGGCCGGTGAACGAGTATGTGCTCGAAGGCGTCTCCATTGATGCCGTGACCTTTGGCGTAAAGGCCGTGGACAAAGATGGGAACGAAAGCTTGGTCGCGGCCTACGTGAATCCACCTCGTCCGCGAGCGACATTCGAGCTGTATGATCCGGGCGAACGGCGGCCGTGATTGACGCAGCGAGAGCGACACCCTAAAATAGCCGACGATGAGTGGAAAGCCGCCAACAACTCGAGAGCAAGTGTTCGCTCCACTGATCCTGATCCTTCTGGGTGTGGTGGTCGTCGGGGGGATTGGATACTTGGGCCGATCGGCTCGGCGATCAGTGACGGAAACGGCGCCTCCGGCATCCGCACCGGCGCGACGAGCGGAAGCACCGCGCTCAACACCGCGCTTTGTGGCCGAGAAGCCGCCATCTGAGATCGTGCTGGACATCGCTGGAGCGCCTTCCAAAGGAGCCAAGGACGCCCGCCTGGTGATCGTGGAGTTCTCGGACTATCAATGTCCCTTCTGCGCGCGGCATGTTCGGGAGACGGTTCCGAAGATCGAGCGCGCCTACGTGCGGACGGGGAAGGTGAGATACGTCTTCCGGGATTTCCCGTTGGAGGCGATTCATCCTCAAGCCTTCCAAGCCGCGGAGGCCGCTCGATGCGCGGGAGAACAAGGGAAGTTCTGGGAGATGCACGACCGCCTCTTCGCCCATCAGAACGCGCTCCAGAGGGAGGATCTCATCGCGCATGCGGAAGCTCTTGGCCTCAATCCGCGGCGATTTCAGCAATGTCTGGAGGGACGGCGATTCGCCGAGCGCGTGCGGCGCGATCTGTCGGAGGGACAACGGGCGGGCGTGCGCGGCACGCCCTCGTTCTTCGTGGGCTTCGCCGAGCCTGGGGAGAAAGTCCGCGTCATGCGCGTGCTGCGCGGGGCTCAGCCCTATGAGGCCTTTCAGCAAACGATCGAGGAGCTTTTGCGCGAGGGGGGATCATCCTGATGTCTTCTGAGGAGGAGCGCGAGCGCCAACGTCTCTACGTCGCCTTGACCCGCCGCGCCACACTCTTTGGCGCGCTCGCCATCATCGCGCTCATCATCAGCGTGACGAATCTCCTGGCGCTTATCCATGCATTCTGGCAGCCGATGGGCGTCTTCAACATGCCGCTCTACTTGCTCTTCAGTGTCGTCGCGCTCTGGGCGGCTGTGAACTTCTTGCGCACGCGACGTCGCGCCCTGGAATATCGAGATCATCCCGAGCGATTTCTCGACGAGTGACTCGAGCCGTCGTGCGGAAGAAGCCCTCGGCCCGTCGTTGTCGAGGGGGAGTGGACGATGCTACACTCATAACGGCATGCTGCGATCCACGGTGACCATCATCGGCGGGGGATTGGCCGGAAGCGAAGCGGCGTGGCAATTAGCCGAGCGGGGGATCCCGGTTCGTCTCTACGAGATGCGCCCGCATCGCATGACGCCGGCGCATCGGACGGATCGGCTCGGGGAATTGGTCTGCAGCAACTCGTTGAAGTCGGATGAGCCGGGGACGGCGTCGTATCTCTTGAAGGAAGAGTTGCGGCGAGCGGGATCGCTGTTGATCCGGCTGGCGGCGACCTGTCGCGTCCCCGCGGGTGCGGCGCTCGCGGTGGATCGCGAGCTGTTCGCCGAGCGGATCACGCAAGCCATCACGACGCATCCGCTCATCACCCTCATTCGAGAAGAGGTCGCGCGCATCCCCTCGGATGGGATCGTTATCATTGCGACGGGGCCGCTCACTTCGGAGGCGCTCTCGGAGGAGATTCGACGCCTGACAGGGCGAGGACATCTTTACTTCTACGATGCCATCAGCCCGATCGTCGATGCGGAGACGATCAACTACGACGTCGTCTTTCGCGCTTCCCGATATGGGAAAGGCGGCGATGACTATCTGAACTGTCCGCTGACCAAGGAGGAGTACGACCGGTTCTACGACGCCTTGATGCAAGCGGAGAAGGTGGCGCTGCACGACTTCGATCGCGCGTGCTATTTCGAGGGATGTCTGCCGATCGAGGAATTGGCGCGACGCGGGCGCGAGACGCTGCTCTATGGCCCGATGAAGCCGGTCGGCCTTGTGGATCCGCGCACGGGGCGACCCCCTTATGCGGTCGTGCAATTGCGCCAGGAGAATCTCTTGGCCGACAGTTACAACTTGGTCGGTTTTCAGACGCAGCTCAAGTGGGGTGAGCAAAAGCGCGTGTTTCGACTCATTCCCGGGCTGGAACGGGCGGAATTCATCCGCTATGGCATGGTGCATCGCAACACGTACATCAACAGTCCCGCCTGTTTGACGGAGACGTTGCAATTGCGCGCCGATCCTCGCCTCTTCTTCGCCGGCCAAATTTGTGGCGTGGAGGGATACGTGGAATGCATCGCGACGGGATTGATGGTCGCGCTCTTTGTGAGCGATCTGCTGGCCGGGCGCGAGCCCGTTCCTCCTCCGCGCACGACGGCGTTCGGTAGCCTCCTGCACTACGTCGCGCACAGCGATCCGGAGAATTTTCAACCGGGCAACATCACCTTTGCGCTTTTGCCGCCTTTGGAGGAAGAGGGAGGGCGAAAGCTCCCCAAGGCGGAACGCCATCGGCGGCAGATCGAACGCGCGCTTTGCGATTTCGAGCAGTGGATAGCCCCTCGACGCGTGAGGGTGGACCTCCCATCGCTTCTCTCGGCGGAATCGAGATGAGAGGTGCGACTCGCGCATTGAGAATCGGTCTCGCTCTCGCCGCGATCGGGCTCGCTCTGGACCCCAGGATCATGCTGGGGGGGGCGCTTGAGGACACGCAGGCTCGGCGCGTCCGACCTGGGCATCGTCCTCAGCCGCCAGAGTCCGAGAAGCCGTCGGTCCCCCTTCCGCAGGAGCCCACGTCGCCGGAGATCATCTCGCTGCATTCGGATCTGGTGCTCGTCACGGTGGGCGTCCTCGGGCCGCGCGGAGAATGGGTCACGGGATTGGGACCGGACGACTTCGAGATCTTGGAAGACGGCGTGCCGCAGCAGATCGCGTTCTTCAGCGGCGAGGCGGCTCTGCCGCTTCGTCTGGTCGTCCTCGTGGATACGAGCCTGAGCGTCAAGAATCGGCTCGAGTTCGAGAAGCAAGCCGTCGCGCGTTTCTTCCGTTCCGTCATGCGCCCGCGCGATTTGGCGGCGCTCATCTCCGTGAGCACGGAGCCCGTCTTGCGGCAGAACTTCACCGAGGACGTCGCGCAACTGGTGAGCGCCGTCCGGGGCCTCAAGGCTGAGGGGGCGACGGCTCTCTACGATGCTCTCGTGGTGGCGGCGGAGCATTTGGCGACGATCGAAGGGCGACGCGCCATCGTCATTCTCTCCGACGGGCGGGATACGGTCAGTCGCGCGACGCTCGGTCAAGCGCTCCGTCGCGTGCAAGAGGTGGGAGCGACCGTCTATGCCATCAACGTGGACGAGCCCCTCTCAGCGAACGTTCGCGACTTGATCGGCGAGACGTCCCTGGAGCTGCTGGCGCGGCAGACGGGTGGCGAAGTCTTCTCGCCGACGCAGGTGGAGGAGTTGGATCCGATCTTCGCTCGGCTCGTCGAACAGTTGCGGACGCAATATGTCCTGGGCTTTTACAGCACGAATGAGGCGCGCGATGGTGCCTTTCGCCGATTGACCGTGCGCGTCAAGCGCGATGGAGTCATCGCTCGCGCGCGAGCGGGCTATTATGCCCCGCGGCGGTGAATGATGGCGTCGGTTGGGAGGCGCGCGGAGAAATCCCTCGGAGGAGGGACGCCATGCAAGAGTACATTGATGCCTTTCTCGACCATCTCAAGTACGAGCGGAACGTCTCCGAACACACGTTGCGCAACTATCGCATTGACCTCTTGCAATTCTACGACCATTTGGCGCCCGCCGATGAGCAGGGGAATCGCCGCGCGGTGGACGTGCGCCAGATTGATCATATCACCATTCGGGAGTTCCTCGCCTCGCTCCATGCGAAGCAGAAGAAGAAGAGTTCGATCGCACGAAAGCTGGCGACGCTGCGGAGCTTCTTCAAATACCTGTGCCGCGAACACGTCCTGGAGATGAATCCGGCGAGCCTTGTGGCCACGCCTCGGCTGGAACGGAAGCTGCCGAAGTTCCTCTCGGTCGAAGAAGTCTTCCGGTTCTTAGAGCTTCCCGATACGGACACCGTTCTCGGCAAGCGGGATCGAGCCATCTTGGAGCTGCTCTATGCGACGGGCATGCGGGTGAGCGAGCTGGTCAATTTGAATATCGACGATGTGGATTTCAAACACCGCTCGATCCGCGTGCGCGGCAAGGGACGACGGGAGCGCATCGTGCCGTTCGGGCGGAAGGCGCTGGAGGCCTTGGAAGCGTATTTGGGCGTGCGGGGCCAACTCTTGCTTCAAGCGTCGGAGGAGGAGCGCGATCCGCGGGCGCTATTCCTGAACTACCAAGGGACGCGCATCACGACGCGCAGCGTCGGGCGAATCATCGCGCGATATGCGAAGATGTGCGCCGACATCCCGCTCCGCATCAGCCCGCACAGCTTGCGCCATTCTTGCGCCACGCATCTGTTGAACGCGGGAGCCGATCTGCGGGCGATTCAGGAGTTGCTCGGTCACGCCCGATTGACGACCACGCAGATTTACACGCACGTCTCTGCGGACAAGCTGATCGAGGTGTACGATAAGGCGCATCCGAAAGCGCGCTGAGAGACGTTCGTCCCTGAGGAGGTGGCGTCGGTCATGACGATCGTGATTCGGGACCTGGAGAGCATCGCCGAACTGCGGGCCGTCGAGCAGTTGCAACGCGACGTATGGGGATTCGCCGATCTGGACGTCGTGCCCAGCTCGCATCTGCGAGCGGCGCAGAAGGTTGGCGGTATCCTCATCGGCGCCTTCGACGGCGAACGCTTGATCGGTTTCGTCTACGGGTTCTTGGGTCTGGAGCATGGGCAGCTCACCGTGCATTCGCACATGTTGGCCGTCAGACCCGAATACCAAGGGCAGAATATCGGTTTCCTCCTCAAGCGGGCGCAGCGCGAGCGCGCTTTGGAATGCGGGATTCGACGCATCAGTTGGACGTTCGATCCGCTTCAAGCCCGCAATGCCTATTTCAACTTCGCCAAGCTCGGCGTCTACGCCGATCGGTACGAGGTGGATTTCTACGGGGAGGCCAGCTCGAGTTTCCTCCATCAAGGGTTGGGGACGGATCGGCTGTGGGTCAGTTGGCCCATTGCGAGCGCGCGCGTGGCCGAGAGGTTGGAGCGCGTAGAACGCGGCGCGCGCGAGGGGACGTCGGCTTCGTGGCGTCAGTGGCCGATTGCGAACCCGCGCTCGGCCACATCGGAATTCCCCACAGAGGGAGAGCCCGTGGCTCTGGCGCGCGGCGAGCCGATTCTGGTGGAGATCCCATTGGACATCAACGCGCTGAAGGCGCGCAATCTGGAGGCAGCGCGCCGATGGCGGGAGAGCGTTCAGCGCGTCTTCCTCCGGGCATTCGAAGTCGGGTATATCGCCGAGGAGTTCTTCCGCGTTGAGGAAGAGGGACGCGGCTTCTATCTCCTCACGCGCACCGATCCGGCCGCGTGGTCATGAAGGCTCCATGTGGATCGTGACCTGACAGGGACCGAGAGCCTCGCACAGCCGCTCTTCGACCCGTTCGGTGATCTCGTGGGCCGTTCGCACGTCCTCCGGATTGAGCACGAGCACGAGGTCCAGGAAAATGCGTTCCCCATCGCTGCGCGAGCGAATAGCGCGGACCTGCTTGACGCCGGGCACGCCTCGGACGATCGCTTCCACTCGCTCGGCGGAGACCGGCGCGGCGTCAATGAGGATGGGGACCGTGCGGGCGAAGATCTGCCAACCGCTGGCGGCAATCAAGGCCGAGATGGCGAGCGCCAAGAGCGGATCCAAGATCGGCATCTTCCATCGGATGAACATGAGGCCGACAAGCAGCGCTCCGCTCACCAGGATGTCGCTCCGCGTATGAAGAGCATCAGCCAGCAGGAACGGGCTCCCGAGCGCGTGTCCCTTTCGGCGTTCGTAGATGAAGACGGCCACATTGACGACGATCGTCCCGATCAAAACCGCGAGGGTCAGGGGCTCAATGTGGACGCGAATCCGCGAAGGATCTTGTAGACGCTCTATCGCCCGGCTGATGATCTCGACGCAGGTGACCAGGAGGGCGCCTCCGAGGGCGAAGGCGGCCAGCGATTCGATCTTCCGATGGCCGTAGGGATGGCCGGCATCGGGAGCCGCCGTCGCGTAGCGGATGATGATCAAGCCCACGATGTTGTTCATCGCGTCCACGGAAGAATGCACGGCATCGCTCACGATGCTGAGTGAGTTCGCGCGCCAGCCGATGAGGAGCTTCCCCAGGACGACGGCCACGTTCAAGACGAGGACGCGACGGAGAACGCGTTGGACGTCCTCGCGATAGCGGGATGAGGAGAGGGGGGAACGCTTCAACGCCTGCTCTTGCCACTTCTCTTTCCGCACTTCGGTTCGCACTCTACTTGAGTATAGACGAGGGCGGCCACGGGCTTCAAAGGCGAAGATCGTGGCTTCATCCCGACTCCCCGTCATCTCCCGAGGGGACGTCGCTTGACGACGCGAAGTTCGGGGTGGCAGTATTGTGTGGCATTGCGGGTATGCTGCGGGAGACCGTCTATCGGTATGACTCCGTCACATCCACCAACGACGTGGCGCGCGAGCTGGCCGAGGCGGGAGCTGAGGAAGGGACAACAGTTGTGGCCGCCGAACAGACAGCCGGGCGGGGACGATATGCGCGGCGTTGGCATTCTCCAAAGGGGGAAGGGTTGTATCACTCGATCGTCTTGCGTCCTCCGGTCCCTCCATCGCGCGCCCCGCTGCTGGGGTTCGTTGCCGCCGTTGCGCTCGCTGAGACCATGCGCGAGGAGTATAGCGTCTTGGCGGACATTAAGTGGCCGAACGACGTGATGATCGGCGGACGAAAGGTCGCGGGGATTCTCCTGGAGCTGGAGACCGAGGACGATCGCGTGAAGTATGTGATTCTCGGCGTCGGGGTCAACATCAATCAAGCCAGCTTCCCCCAAGAGATCGCCGATGTGGCGACCTCGTTGCGTCGCGAGACGGGCATGACCTACGATGTGGAGCGATTTCGACAGCGGTTCTTCGCTCGACTACAGCGGTGGTACGAGATCTGGAAAGCAGAAGGGGAGACGCGCATCCTTCAACGCTATGAGCGACTCTCCAGCTACGTGCGGGGTCAGCACGTGAATGTGCTCTGTGGCGAGCGGCGCGTGCGCGGGCGAAGCTGTGGGCTGACGCCGATAGGCGCGTTGCGCGTAGAGACCGAGGATGGCCGTCAGGAAATCATTCTCACTGGCGAGGTGACGAAGGTGGAAGTCGTCGGCTGAGTGCGTTCCGGCGCGCTTCGTCGGAATGGAGGTGGCGATGAGGATTTGGGCGAGATGGTTCGCGTTCGTGGTGATGTGGGGCATTCTCGTGCTGCTGCCGCCGTCCTCTGGGTGTCTGAAACGGGAGTCCGTCCCACCTCAAGATGTTCGGGTCGAAGTTGTCGCGCAGGGATTGCAGGTGCCTTGGGCCATAGATTTCGCTCCGGATGGGCGCCTCTTCGTGACGGAGCGCCCCGGGCGCATCCGCGTGATCCGCGAGGGAGGGCTCCAGGCGGAGCCGTGGGCGCAACTTCCCGTCGCGCACGAAGGCGAGGGGGGATTGCTCGGACTCGCCCTCGATCCGAATTTCGCACAGAACGGGTTCGTCTACGTTTACTACACCTATCGAGAGGGAAATCGGCTGTGGAATCGCGTCGTGCGGCTCGTGGAGCGTGGAGGGCGAGGCGTTGATCCCGTCGTTCTCTTGGATCGCATCCCGGGGAGCGCGATTCATGACGGCGGGCGCATTAAGTTCGGACCAGATGGGAAGCTCTACATTACGACGGGTGATGCCAATCTGCCGTCGTCGGCACAGGATGTGACATCTTTGGCGGGGAAGATCTTGCGCCTCAATCCCGACGGTTCGATCCCGGCGGACAATCCGTTCCCGAACTCTCCCGTATGGAGCTACGGGCATCGGAATCCGCAGGGCTTAGCCTGGCATCCGCTCACGGGCGCGCTCTTCAGTACGGAGCATGGGCCGTCGGGATTACCGCCCAACTGTTGCCATGACGAGGTGAATCTGATCGAGCCGGGGCGGAATTACGGCTGGCCGCACGTCTTCGGCGCGGCTCGGGATCCTCGGTTCGTTGACCCCATCTTCGAGTCGGGCTTGGACACGTGGGCTCCCTCAGGCGCGACGTTCTATGCTGGGGATCGCTTGCCGGAGGAGTGGCGCGGGCGCTTCTTCTTCGCCGCATTGCGCGGGCAGCACTTGCAGCGGGTGACGCTGCGGGCGCCGGATTTCCGCAGTGTGGAGCGAGCGGAGAAGCTCTTCGTGGGGGATTTCGGGCGATTGCGCGATGTCGTTCAAGGCCCCGACGGATTTTTGTACGTGACGACGAGCAATCGCGATGGGCGAGGCCTGCCACGCGCGGGTGATGATCGCGTGCTGCGCATCGTTCCGGCTCGGTGAGCGAAGCACTACGTGACGCGCGCGGGGATCGGGGCCACGGAGGAGGGGATGGCGAAACCGGACTTCGTCTTCTTGGACGCTGGTGGGACATTGATTCACACGCCGCGTCTGGAGGAGATCATCGCTCGCGCATGCGCGCAACAGGGGGAATGGATCGAGCATGGTGCGCTCGGTGAGGCCGTTCGGCGCGCGCTCGAACGCATGCATCCACCGCGTCCGACCTCGCTCGATCTCCAAGCGTATCGGCAATGGTGGTGGCGGTTCGTACACCTGGCGCTTGCGGAAGCGGGCTTTCGCGGCGATCCCGAACGCGTGGCCTGGCGGCTGTGGGAAGAATATCGCTCGGGACGATGGTTTCGGCTCTTTCCGGATACGATCGAGGCGCTCGAATGTTTCCGTTCCGCCGGATGTCGGCTCGGCGTCCTCTCGAATTGGGATGACACGCTGGAGACGTTTCTCGTTCAGCTCGGCATTCGCGAATATTTCGAATGCGTGATCTCGTCGTACCGAGCGGGAGTCGAGAAGCCCGATCCAGAGATCTTCGCCTATGCACTGCGCTTAGTGGGCGTCGAGGCGGCGCGGGCGTGGCACGTCGGGGATGATCTCGTGTTCGATTATCTTGGCGCTTTGGCAGCCGGTGTGCGCCCCGTGCTCGTGGATTATTCGGGGAAGCTCGCCGAGGCTGCTTCTTCTGTCGTATGTCCCATCGTGCGCACGCTGAGCGAAGCCGCTCGCGTGATCCTCAGTGAGGGAACGTGAGCGGCTCTCGTGTCGGAGGAACTATTCGCGATCGCCACAGCAATAGCAGAACGACGCTCGCACCGTTCATGAGAGCAGCAAAACCAAAGCCCGCTCCCGGTCCATAAGCGTTCCACAGCGCTCCCACCGAGAGGCTGGAAAGCAAGTCACCGAGCCCATTAGCGGCTCCGAGGGCGCCGAATCCGGTGCCACGAACGGTTGGCGGTAGCAATTCGGCCGATACGGTCGGTTCCATGGCTTCGATGCCGCCGACGGCCAAACCGGCGAGGGCGAATAGCAGGATCAGGAGCGGCATGTTCGCGTCTGCGTACGCGAATCCCACCGCGACTAGGGCGAAGCCGCAGTAACTCGCGCCCAGCAGATTGAGGCTTCCCACGCGGTGGGCCAAAGCACCGAAGGCATAGGCACTAGCGGCCTGCACCCCGTTGAAGAGCGTGTACAGAGCCATGGCCGTCTCTGGGCTTTTTGTCAACTCTGTCGCGCGGAGCACGAGAAGCGTCGGCGCGAACTGTCCGAGTCCGAACACGCCGGCGACGAGAAGGAAAAGGATGAACGCACGCGGCAAGTGCCGCACGTCGGTGAAGAGGGTTCGCGAGGGCTGCGGCGGACGTCTCGCTTCGGAGACGAAAAGAGCGATGGCGAGCGTGGCCAGTGTTCCGGGAATGAGGGCGAGGGCGAAGATGTGGCGATAGCTCGCTCCTGCTGTGAGCAAGCTCAGCGCGAGGACCGGCGCCACCAAGGCCCCGACCGTATCCATTGCCCGCTCGAAGCCGAAGGCATTGCCATAGGCTTCCTGCGGGACCGTGTCGGCGAGCAAGGCATTGCGTGCCGGGGTTCGCCAGCCGCGCGCCATCCATGCGAGCGCGCGTCCGAGGAGGATCATCGGCCAGCTCGTAGCGAGCGCGAAACTGGCCGTCGCCAGCGTCGTCACGGCATATCCGGAGATGGCGACGGGCTTGCGCCGCCCCATTCGATCCGTCCACCATCCCCCGATGAGTTTGAAGAAACTCGCCAAGCCATCGGCGACTCCCTCGATCGCCCCAAGCGCCAATGGTGTCGCGCGAATCTCTAGGGCGAGGAAAGCCGGGAGCACCGTCGTCGCCATCTCGTGGCTGATGTCGGAGAAGAGGCTGGCCAATCCAATGGCCAGGACACTGCGGGTCAACCATCTTCGGCGAGCGCTCGTCGCCATACGGGCCTACTCTTTCATCCCGGCTTTCGGTGCGAGCGAGAGGACGAAGGCGATGTAGGTGCGCGCGTGATCTTCCGTCAATGCCACCTGGCATGCCCGCGTCCCTTTTCGCCCCTCGAAAGCGATCCCCTCGGTCTGCTCTCGCTCCTGTACGGTCCATCCTGCTCGGGGCAACTGTGCGCGGTAGAAATCGAGCACTTGCGACAACCCATCGCTGGTTGCGAACGTCGCCGTAAGCTGAGTTTCCGTTCGGCGGCTGACGAGCACAATCGCTCCGGGATAGACCGGCACATCTGCGGGAAAGCCTTCCGGCAACGGAGAAGGTGGGCGCACTTCGTCCGATTCACGCTCGGAGGAGAGGGCGGGCGCCTCTCCCCGTGACTCGTGGCGATTCGTCTGCGAATCGGTCGTGGACGAACGGCGACATCCCTCGCCCAAGACGAGAAGGAGCATGAGGCAAAGTGCGAATTTTCGACGCCAATGGACCCGCCCCAAGCTGAGTGAGCTGCCGCCAGGCATCCATTGCAGTCGTCCGCGATCGTCTCTCACGCCGAGGCCGTGAGCTTCTCGATCGCTCGCTTGATGGAGAAGTCGCTTTCTTCCAGAGCGCGCCGCGCCTCTTCCAAAGCAGTACCCGTCTTCAGCATCACGATGAGCGTCTTCAGCTCCCATCCGGTCTCCTCCAGCCGGCGACGAGCCTCTTCCTCTGAGAGAGCGAATTCCTGCCGGAGGATCGAGATGGCACGCCGCCGGAGCTTCTCGTTCTTCAGTTGCAGGTTCGACATGAGATTGCCGTAAGTGTAGCCGAGCTTGATCATCGCCGCCGTGCTGAGCATGTTGAGGACCATCTTCTGGGCCGTCCCCGCTTTCAAGCGCGTCGAGCCTGCGATCACCTCGGGACCGACAACGGGCGTGATCGTCAGATCGGCGACGCGCGCGATCTCGGGATTCGGGTTGCACGCGATGCCAATAGTGATCGCTCCCAGAGAACGCGCAGCCTTCAATGCGCCCAGGGTGAACGGCGTGCGTCCGCTCGCGGTCACTCCCACGACGACGTCGCCGGCCGTCACTCCCCGTTCGGCGATAGCGGCGGCTCCAGCCATCGGGTCGTCCTCAGCCGCTTCGACCGCGCGGTGGCAAGCGTCGTAACCTCCGGCGAGAATCGCTTGAACTTTCTCCGGAGCCACGCCGAACGTAGGTGGGCATTCGACGGCGTCCAGGACGCCCAGACGACCGCTCGTCCCTGTCCCGACATAGAAGAGGCGTCCCCCGCGCCGCAGGCATTCCACAATCACCTCCACAGCCGCCGCGATGCGCTCCAACTCGCGCCCGACAGCTTCCGCCACGAGCTTGTCCTCCTCGTTCATGAGGCGGAGGATCTCTATCGTGCTCCGCTCGTCAATGTCCCGCGTGCGAGGGTTCGCTTGTTCTGTGATCAACTCTTCCATCATCGCCGACCCCTCCTCAGCGGAGGACTCAAATGTATCGGCTCCCGCGCCCGTGCTCAAGCTCTGACGCTTACCATCGAGGACGAGGACCGGCCACTCCGAGCGCCATCACGAAGATCGCGCTTTTGCCTTCGGCGTGAGGTGAGAAGAACGCCGTCACATCGTCGTCGTAGAAGGTCAAACCCGTTGCCCCTCGACGCAGCGCGTAAGCCGTCAGATAAAACTTCCCACCGATGATTCCGGCTTCCAATTGTGCGAGCCGATAGCCTCGATTTCCATAATGCGCGAGGATCGTCCGAAGATCGGCGAGGAAGAAGACGGTCGCGCTCGCATCTCCTCCGAGGTCCTGTTCTAAGCACAGATAACGAGAGTCACGGCGGAAATCGCCCGACTTCAGCAGTTCCAGAGCCTTTCGGCGATGGTGGAAGAAATACGCTCCCGGAGGAAGCGACTCAACAGCATGCGCGTTCACGTAGAGATCGTTGAGCGAATCCTCGATGGCATCGCACGGAAATCTCCTCGTCCCATATTCCAGGATCGTGGAGAGTTCCGAGAGGGAGATCGGCTTGCGGGCGAAGCGCCGCGTGGAGGCGCGACGCCGGATGACGGATTCCAACGATTCCTCGGATGGCGCCAACGGCGCTCTCGAATCAAGAGGGAAGAGCGCGGCTTCTGGTTCGGGATCCCCGCGTCGCAGCGGATGCGCGCGCCAAGCGTGAACGTCCGCAGCGCTATGAAGCCGTGATGCCGCGTGCATCTGGTGAATGAGCGGATATGGGACTTCCTCGCGCGAGAGCGGAACGACGGCCCACCTCACCTCCGGCAGCATCGGCATTGGGTCCGACGCCGCGAGGGGGTGAGCGGTCTGTCCTATAGTCAGAAGGGCCAGGCTCATCTCGCGCTCTCCATCTACGCCCACGAGATGATTGACCAAGTCGTCCTGAAATCCCACGATGAGCTTGTGCGGGAGCCGCCAGGCCGTAGCTGCCGCCATCGCGTTGGCCAAGATCATGCCGCAGTCCCAGAAATGATACCGATACGCCCGAGCGCGGTATTTCCACGCGCTGCGCCACGAGATGGCCGTGTAGACGAGGACCACCGGAGCCCACAGAAGCGAAGGTTCATGCGCAGCCGCCGCCGCTAGGAACGACCGGTGATCGCCCTCGCGCACACGCCGCACGCCGAAATCCGCAGGGCTGAAATGATACACGCCGGCGGGAAGGTCCGGCAGATCGGCGCAGACCACATAGACCTCGATCGGATAGAGTGCTCCGGCGCACGCGGCCGCGCGAAAGAAGAATTCTCCACCGGGATACGTCTTCTTCTTCGTGATGCCCGCCGAATAGAAGAGAATGTGGGCGAGTTGTTCGAGCGTCGGTCGCATCTCGATCGGATCCTTCGAAGCGCCCGGCGGCGGGATTTCCTCTCCCAGAGCGGTGAAGGTCGAGACGCCCGTCTCCGGCAGTTCGCGCGGCAACGGAATCACCTCCAACTCCGGATAGATCTTGAACGGGAGCGGCTGGTTCTCCCAATCCAAGAAGTGCGCGCTCGTGCGCACGCTCCAATAGGAATGTTTCGTCGCCTCGTGATATTTCCACGCGATCGTCGTGTCCTGGTTCATCGTCGCATTCCCTCCTCCGCGCTCGGGCGCATCTGGTGCTCCAAGCGGATCGCTCCGTTGACGGCGCGCACGCGGATCAACGGCCCGCCCCGACCGAGTTGCCCTTCCGCGCGCTGTCCCAGAGAGCGTTCCGTCGAGCGCGTCAATCCCAGCTCATCGTCGGCCACGATCTCTCCACGGAGCGTCTCCGCTTCGAGGCGGGCATCGCAAATCTCCGGCAGCCTCAGCGTGAGCCGCCCATTGATGGATTGCAATATCGTCCCGCGCTCGTCCGCGCATCGAGCGAGCGCGACCTCAATCCTTCCGTTCACCGTCTCAGCCTCCACGGCCCCTGCGATCCCCTCCAGTTCGATTCGACCGTTGACCGCCCTCGCTCTGACGAATCCCTCGACATCGCGGACGCGGATGTGACCGTTGATGACGCGCACGTCGGAGAGTCGCACGCGGCGCGGGAGCGTGATCTCATAATCCACGGCGACCTCTGAACCATCCGGTTGGACGGTCTGGATGCGGAGCCCATTCTCCCTCTCGGTGATCTCAATGCGCGCGTCGTCCAGATCGCGGGCCGACCGTCCTCGCTTTCGCGCCGTGATCAAGGCCATCGGTTCATCCCACGTCCGGATCGTCACATTCCCATTAGTGTTCGCGAGTGCGACATCGCTGTCGAAGGGGAGCGTCAAGCGTCTGGAGAACTCAGCGCTTTGATGGGCAGAGAAGCGAGTCGGCGCCACCCAGTGACGAACGACCTCGTGCCAGAGGAAAACGCCTGCGCTGCTCACTGCTCCGAGCGCGAGCACGCCGACCAGCAGAAATGCCAACCACTGGAATCGGCGTCGAGGTTTCTCCAGGCGATCGAGCTGCGCGTCGAGGGGCACGCGCTCGATCTCCGGAGGGAGGTACGCCGGCGCTGTCTTGCGCGGCTCGAGGATCGCCGTCTCCAGCTCTTCGCCGATCTCCGGCTTCGTCGAGGGACTCGACTCTAAACGAGCCCCGCAATATCGGCAGAAGCGCCAATCAGCACCGACCACAGCCCGACAGCGTTCGCAGATTCTCATGCCTGCCCCCTCCCGATCATTCGTGGCGTCAGATATTCTACCGCGTCCGAAGGCTCGAGCGCTCCCGGCGTCGGTCTTCACTTCACCCAAGCTTCGGAGATGGCGACTTCGACCTCAATGGGAACCGTTTTGATGAACTCGCGCCCGGCCGCGATCATGCGCTCACGCACCAGATGCGCGACTTCCTCGGCGTGCTCCTCGGCGACTTCGACGACGATCTCATCGTGGATCGAATTCACGATCTGCGCGTCGTAGGGACGGAGAGCTTCATACACGAGCCGCATCGCTCGCTTGAGAATATCGGCGCCCGTCCCCTGGATCGGAAAGTTCTTCCCCAATCGGTGGACGGCCGCGACCTGTTCGCGATCTGTGGGATCGAACTGAAAGCGCCATAAGCGTCCCGATTGAGAGCGGCTTTGGCGAATCGAGACGGCCGTATCGCTGGCCGCCCGCAGCCACTCACCCACTTTTCGATAGATCTCGAAATAGCTGGCGATCAACGCTTCGGCTTCAGTGAGTGAGACGCTCGCTCCGTCGCGAACTTCTGCAATGCGCGCCGCTAGACTCGCCGCGCCCATGCCGTACATCAGGCCGAAATTGATCGTCTTGGCGATAGCGCGTTGCTCTTTGGTGACCTCCTCCGGAGGGACTTTGAACATCCAGCTCGCCGTCATTCGATGCAGATCCAGCCCGTTCAAGAAGGCTTCGAGCATCTTCGGGTCTTGGGAGAATTCGGCGAGGATGCGCAGCTCGACTTGCGAATAATCGGCCACGATCAATCGCCGACCGGCTGGCGCCCGGAAGCACGCGCGAATTTCCGGCACATTGGGGACCTGCTGGATGTTCGGTTCGCTGCAACTGTAGCGTCCGGTCGGCGTCCCGATCTGATGGAAATCGCCATGCAGGCGTCCGGTCACCGGATGCCGATGTTCGAGGAAGCCGCGCCCGAAGGTGCTGAGCAGCTTCTGTACGCTGCGGTATTCCAGCAGGAGCCGGACCGCTGGGTGATCCCGATAGGGCAGAAGCTCCGCTTCGCTCGTGCCCTCGACGAGGAGGCCAAGCTGACGCAAGCTGGCCAGAACTTGATGTGGGCTGTTCACGTTGATCTCGGCTTGGCCGAAGAGGTTCGCTTGGGGCGCTCCGCGCGCTAATTCGTGGCGCAATGCTTCCTCCAGTTGGGCGCGTCGCTGCTCCCATGTCTCAACTAGTGCCTCCCAACGCTCCACGTCGAAAGGCATACCGGCCAACTCCATGGCAGCCGTCGGAACCACGCACTCGAATTCGAGTTTCGCGACGCGAACGAGCGAGAGTTCTTTCAGCTTCTCAATGAGCACTTCTCGAAGCGGCAGGAGGACTTCGACGTCGCGCGCCGCGTAGTCGAGCTGTGTCGAAGAGAGCGCTCCGCTCCAATCGCTCAATTGCGGGGTTTTCTCCACGCGCTCGCGCAAATAGCGTTCGGCGACGTCCGCGAGCCCATGTCGCTTCGACATATCGCCAGCGGCCACCAGTTGTGAGGCGAGCATTGTATCGAAAAGGCGTCCCAGCTCAATGCCGGCATGATGCAGGAGCATCTTCGCGTCGAATTTCGCATTGTGCAGGACCTTGACCGGTCGTTCCCCTTCCAGAACCGGGCGCAGCATATCCAACGCTTGCTCACCCAGGGCGAAGAGATCCAACACAGCGATTTCATTGCGCGTGGCAAGCTGCAGCAGGCGGATGCGCCCCTGATAGGGATCGAGCGCCGTTGTCTCCGTATCCACGCCGAGCGCAGGCTCTGCAAGCAATCGCTCTCGCAGCGCCTCCAGCTCGGCCGGCTCCGTGATCACGCGATAGGTCCTCATATCGCTCTCGAACGCGAGCGCCACGCTCGCTTTTTCTCAGCATTTCGCCGAAAGTCTCCCATCCGCCGGTGACATTACCTGCGGGGGGACTCGGCTTCTTTGCTGCTTCTCTTCAAGCATACCCCCTTCGCGGCTCATTCTGCAAACAATGACCGTGAGGGGGCACGACCTGCGTGGGGAGGGATCTTTCCCACCCTTCCGGCGGAGAGAAATCCGCCTTTAGCCCGATTGATCTGAGAGAGGGGCAGAAGTACAATATGCGCGTCCTAATGGGGAGGATCGGGGCATTCGCTGATCGTTTGATGAAGATGGTGTTCGTGAGCTGATCGCGCGAGCGTTCGAGTTCAAGCGCCTGAGCGGAAGCGCGTTCAAAAGCAGCCTCCCTTGAACACATCGAGCGAGGGGGGATATGGCGTTTGGACGACGAGCATCGAGCCGCCGAGCGCGCGGCATGTTCCTTGCGCTCGCTCTCGGCATCTCTCTTCAAGCGGCGGTTGTCGGAGGCGATCCACCCTTAGCGATCTCCCAAGGAAGCCCTTCAGTAGAAGAGGGCATCGTGGAGATCCTCGTGGAGGATCATCTCGGATGGGCGCGTCGGTCATATGCCTTACGTCAGGACGCGCGGCGATTCTGGCTGCGCGGAGATACGAGGGCGCTGTTCTCGGCTCGCACAGGGATGCGGGCTCGCGTGCGCGGCATTCGTCACGAGAAGCAGATCGTCGCCCTACACCTAGACCTTGAGGAAGCATCGGAGGCACAAGGCCGGCAATTGCCTGAAACTGTTGGCCGACGTCGCGTCGCGCTACTTCTGTTGAACTTCTCCGATCGAGTCGTGCGGCCCTATTCCGTTGAGACGGCACGCGCGCTGCTAATGACCGTAGCCGAGTTCTTTCGGGAGAACTCTTATGGACGGCTCTCGCTAGAGGGCGATGTCTTCGGGTGGTTCACGCTGCCGATGAGCGTTGCGGCGTGCGATCCGTTTCGCTTAGCTGAAGAAGCCCACGCGGTCGCCCAAGCCTCTGGGATTGATCTGTCCGCATACGCGCATTTCGTCTACGCCTTTCCCAGAAACGCATGTTCGTGGTGGGGGCTGGGGACGCTTGGAGGAGCGCCTTCGTCGGCGTGGATCAACGGGACGCTCGCCTTTGACGTTTTAGCTCACGAGTTGGGGCATGGGCTCGGTCTCTCCCATTCGCATGCGCTCGAATGCGGATGGGTTGCGCTCGGGGAAGCGTGTCAAGTCCTCGAATACGGTGATACGCTCGACATCATGGGGATGGGAGCGGGACACGTGAGCGCTGTTCAGAAGGAGCGACTCGGATGGCTCCGCGAAGGCGAGGAGATCCTTCGCGTGACCGAGGAGGGGGCGTTCCGCCTGGCCCCTTACCACGCAGAGGGAGACGGTCCGAAAGCGCTCAAGATCCTCAAAAGCGCGGACGTCGGGGTGGGATATGCCGCGTGGTATTACGTCGAGTATCGGTTGCCGAGAGGCTTCGATCGCTTCCTCTCACGAAACTCCAATGTCTCTCGCGGAGTTGTCGTGCGCTTGGGGATCTCGGGTGAGCGTGGGGGAAGCTTCCTGCTTGATCTGACGCCGGAGACAGCGTCCTGGCTCGATCCGGCCCTGACCGTGGGACGGAGTTTCACCGATCCCCAGACGGGCTTGACGATCCTTGTGCACGAAGTCGCGGCAAGCGGAGCGCTTCTCACGATCGCGGGGATCCGGGGCGAAGGTGAGCGAAGTGGAATTCTCTTCCCCTCGGCCCGCGCGCAATGAGAAATCCGACGCCGAGATGGGAAAAATACGCTCCCCGGCCGATTGCGGAAGATCCCGAAGGTGCTAAGCGAGCCGGCAGGAGGAGCACGCCATGCAGCGAAGAGCGCATGATCGAGGGAGCATCATCGTCCTCACCACGGTGGGATTGGTCGCGCTCTTGGGAGCGACCACACTGGCTGTAGACGCGGGGTATCTCTATGTCGTGCGCGCGCAATTGCAGAACGCGGTAGATGCCGCCGCGTTGGCTGGCGCGCAGGGGCTCATGCAAGAACCGGGGAACTACTCGGCGACGGGACCGGCCGTGCGTCTGGCCATCGAGTATGCGGCGCGCAATCGGGCCGCTGGACAGCCCGTTCAGCTCTCTCCGAGCGAGATCACGTTCCCAAAGCCCAATGTTATTCGAATCGAGATCGTGCGTCCGGTGAACACGTTCTTCGGCATCATCCTCGGAATTCGTCAAGCGAATATCCGCGTGCGCGCAGCGGCCGTTGTGGCTCCGGCCATTGGGGGGACCGGGGGATGGCGTCCTTTGGCCCCGCCGGATCAATTTGGCCACGGCGGGATCTGCGTCACACCGATGGACGGGGATCATGGACCGTTCAATCCGAATCCCCACACGTGGCGAGGGATCTCCGTCAACTCCGACTATTATAAATCGCCGTACGATTCGGAATTCGAGGGGCAAGACCTGAGTGTCTATCGCGATTGTTCGCCTGGGTCACCTACTGGCTTCATCGCTCCCCGCGATGTGGATGGCCGATACATCGAATTGAAGAGCAATTCGCCAGAGTATCCGGGGAACTTCTACGGACTCGCCTTAGGTGGGCGAGGAGCCGATACGTATCGCGACAATATTGTTTATGGGTGGGGCGGGACAGTGCGGATCGGGGATACGCTCACGACGGAGCCGGGGAACATGGTCGGTCCCACGCGCCAGGGTGTGAGCACCCTGATCGCTCAAGATCCGAATGCGCAGCTCCGAAGGGATCCGGTGACGCGCCAATGGTACGTGTGGAGCGATCGCTATCCGCCAAATGAGAGTCCGCGCATCGTTCCCATCGTCCTCTTCGACCCTACGACGCCCTCGCGTGGGGGACGGACGACGATCCGCGTGGCCAATCTCGGAGCCTTCTTCATCGAGGGCAGCAACGGGCATTCTGTCTTCGGACGCTTCATTCCCATGCGGTTGCCTGGGGCCATCGCTGGCGCTCCGGCTGCGCGCCCAGCTCGCGGGAGCAGTGGCGCCAGTGGATATTTGGTCGGAACGGTACGGCTCACAGATCCGAATCAGTATTGATGGCCGCCCCCTTACATCAGGCGAGTGCACATAGCTCGGGCCGAGGCGTTCTCACCTCAGCCCGAGCTATCAGGGGCCATCGGATCTGTTAACGCGGTATGGTGATGCGATCCCCCGGAGCGAGATGCGGGATATTGCTCTCCCGCAGTTGCCGATTGAGGTTCGGGATCTTCTCCTCGATGATGCGATTGAGGCGATCCACAAGTTGCGCGAGTTCTTGCGCTAGCTCTTCGATCATCTCCGCCTGTCGCGGCGTCGGTCGCGCCGTGAACGAGCCGATGGCCGAATAGAGTTGCGCCAGACGTCCGACGATCGGGCGCGGCGTCCCCGGCAGATCGGGACCAGCAAATCCCAGCGGGCGCGGCCGCGGGACGAACTGATCCCGAATCTCATCCAATTCTTGGAGCAGGGAAGTCGCGGCCGTTTGTACGGATGGCGGCACATTCGTCTGCCGCTTCAGGCTCTCGGCCCATTCGTTGACGCGATTCCGTAATTCGACGACGCGGCGGCGTGCCGTATCGGCTGACGCGTAGAGACGTCCCACGCGGTGCCAGGCCTCGCGGTGAGCGCGAAGCTCATCATCGCTGATCTGAATTCGAGGATCCTCCTCCACGCGCACGGTCTTGCTCATTTGCCGATTGCCGACGGAAACACGCACCGTGTACTCGCCTGGGAGCACGAACGGCCCTTGCGGCGCGCCGGGCGGTCCGGCCGGCGGCTCGGCTTCCGCGCGCACCGGAGGTTCATGGCGCAAATCCCAGGCGACGCGATTAATCCCTACAACCTTAGACCCGCGCAGCTCGCGGATCACTCGGCCTTCTCGATCGAGAATCGTGATCTTCACCTCTTCCCTCTCGCCGGGCGAGGTCTTCAGATAGTAGTGGATGATCGCTCCATAAGGCGGATTCGGCGCGATGAAGAACTTGTGCCCCGTATTGCCCTTGTGGTTGTAGAGTCGGTACATCGTCGCCGGTCGGATATCGAAGACGTGCAGGTCCGAGTCCAAGACGCTCGGCGAAAGTTGCTCGAGCGGCGTGATGTCGTCCAGGATGAAGATGCTGCGCCCGTGCGTCCCCAGGATAAGATCGTTCTCGCGCGGATGGATCTGAATGTCATCCACCGGAACGGTCGGCAGATTGTTCTTGAATCGAATCCATCGCCCGCCTCGATCGAAGGAGATGAACAAACCGAACTCCGTTCCCACGAAGAGCAGATTCGGATTCCGAGGATGCTCGCGAATGACGTTGATGGGGTGTCCATCCGGCAGGTTGCTTCGCAGCGATTTCCACGTCTTCCCGAAGTCGGTCGTCATGTAGACGTAGGGCGTGAAGTCATTGCTGCGGTGTCCATCGAACGTGACGTAGGCGACGCCCTCACCCGAGCGCGAGGCGACGACGCGGCTCACATAGGTGTTCTTCGGAACACCCGGGATGTTGCCGACGACATTCTCCCACGTTCGGCCGCCATCGCGCGAGACCTGGACATTCCCATCATCGGTCCCCACCCAGAGGATCCCCGCTCGCAGGGGCGATTCCGAGATGGTCGTGATCTGCCCGTAGGTCTCCACGCCATCGTGGCGCGAGAGCGTGTCCGGACCGGGAATCACACCCATGATTGGCATCTTGTCCCGATCTGGCTGCGTCGTCAGGTCCTCGGTCTCCGTCCACGTCTCGCCACGATCTCGGGAGATGAAGAGTCGGTTCCCGCCGAAATAGATCGTCTTCGGATCATGCGGGGAGATGAGGATGGGGGAATTCCAATCGAACCGATACCGAGGCTGGCCGGGCTTCGGCTCCGGACGAATCATGCGACGCTCCCCCGTGTTCAGGTGCAGGCGCGTGATGTTGCCGTTCTGGGATTCCACGTAGAGGATGTTGTGATCGGTCGGGTCCACCTGCACGTAGAAGCCATCGCCACCCCCGATGCGAATCCAGTCCTCGTTGGTGATGCCAACGGTATAGAGCGTGCGGCTGGGGCCCATCCAGCTGCCGTTGTCTTGAAGCCCCCCGTAGACGTAGTAGGGCTTGCGCATGTCGTAACAAATCTCGTAGAACTGCCCGAGCGGCAACGTGTTGATGAAGTCCCACGTTCGTCCCCGATCGTAGCTGATGTGAATGCCACCGTCGGATCCGAGGACGATGTGATCCGAATTCGCTGGGTTGATCCACATGGCATGGAAATCGCCGTGGATGCGCGTGACCCAATTGGTGCGAAACGTCCGTCCGCCATCTTCGGAATAGTACATGGACGCGCCCATGACCCAAATGCGCTGATCGTTGTTGGGATCGATGCGGATCTTGCTGTAATAGGAGGGACGCGGATTGACGTCGCTCATCCTCGTCCAGGTCTCTCCGCGATCTTCCGAGCGGAAGACGCCCCCGTTTTTGTTCTCGATGATGGCGTACACGATGCGAGGATCGCGCCGATAGATGTCCAGGCCGATGCGTCCGGTGTCGCCCGTCGGCAACCCTCGCGTGAGTTTCTGCCATGTCGCGCCACCATCCACGGACTTGTAGAGCCCGCTGTGCGGTCCGCCGCCGTTAAATCCATAAGCCGTGCGTCGGCGCTGATATGCGGCGGCGTACAGGATGTTGGGGCTCTGCGGATCCATAGCGACGTCCACAACGCCCGTGTCCTCGTTGATGAAGAGCACGCACGTCCAGGTCTTCCCTCCGTCGGTCGTCTTGAAGAGTCCGCGTTCGCGATTCGGCCCCCACAGGCGACCGAGCGCCGCCACGTAGACGATGTCCGGATTCGTCGGATCAATGACAATGCGTCCGATGTGATGGGTATCGCTCAGTCCCATGTGCTGCCAGGTTTTCCCGCCATCAAGCGATTTGTAGACGCCGTTGCCCCATGAGGAGCTCTGTCGGTTGTTGGGTTCCCCTGTGCCGACCCACACGATGTTGGGGTTGGAAGGAGCGACGGTGACATCGCCAATCGAGCTGACGGCTTCGTTGTCGAAAATTGGCTCCCAGGTGGTGCCGCTGTTCGTCGTCTTCCATACGCCGCCGGAGGCTGTTGCCATGTAGATGATACGGGGATCGCTCTCGACGACGGCGACATCGTCAATGCGGCCGCCCATGATGGCCGGTCCGATGTTGCGGAACTCCAGGCTCTTAAACAACTCTCCGGTGATCTGCCGAAGATCGCTCTGCCCCTGCCCGCGGGCTGCTGGAATCCCCACAAGCAGAAGAAGCAGAAGCGCGATCATGGACAGCCCCAGGATTCGCAGTACACCATGTCCGACGAATCGTTTCTCGCGTTTTGTGATCTGCATGGGCAATCCTCCTTAATGGGCTTTTCGATTGATGAGGCTAGCGACAAAGCCCGCGCCGAAGCCGTTGTCAATGTTGACGACGACGACGTTCGCGGAACAACTGTTCAACATACCGAGGAGAGCGGCCACGCCGCCTTGACCGACGCCATAGCCGATGCTGGTTGGAACGGCGATGACGGGGACGCTCACTAGTCCCCCGACGACGCTCGGCAAGGCGCCCTCCATGCCGGCGACGCAGACGATGACGCGCGCGGCCTGCAGACGCTCATAGACGCTGAGCAGCCGATGCAGCCCGGCGACGCCGACGTCATAAAATCGCTCAACGCGATTCCCCAACGCCTCGGCCGTGACCGCCGCTTCTTCGGCGACGGGAATGTCCGCCGTTCCCGCAGAGACGACGGCGATCAATCCTTGGGGCTCGGGAGGTTCCCCGCGCCGAATAGTGATCATTCGCGCCTGCGCGTGATAGACGGCCTCTGGGGCAATGCGTCGAACGGCCGCATAGGCGGCCTCATCCGTCCGCGTCACCAGCGCTAAGGCGCTGTGCGCCAAAAGCCGAGCGACGATCGCGGCGATTTGCTCGGGCGTTTTCCCTTGGCCGAAGACGACTTCGGGAAAACCTTGCCGCAGATGTCTGTGGTGATCCGGCTTGGCGAAACCGAGGTCTTCGTAAGGGAGGTGGCGAAGCCGTGCGAGGACGTCTTCGAGCGTCACCTCTCCCCGTCGAAACGCGAGCAGCAACTCCGTGAGTACCCCTTCATTCACGGCCCCTATTTTAGCAAAGTCCATCTTGTCCGCGTGAGCGCGCGGCGCGAACCGGCGCTTTTTTTCTCCGCTCGCGGGCGCTATAATCACGTGACCTTCGCGAGATCGAAGGAGGAGGGCAAAGATGACTCGAGAGCTGAAGCGCTGGAGCGCTCAGTTGACCGAAGGGCTCAGTCGCGCCGGGGCGCGCGCCATGATGAAAGCTGTGGGCTTCCGTGATGAGGACCTCGAACGCCCTCTGGTAGGGGTGGCGCACAGTTGGATCGAGATCATGCCGTGCAATTACAACCACCGCCGCTTGGCGGAGAAGGTCAAAGAAGGGATTCGCGCGGCCGGCGGCACGCCGATCGAATTCAACACGATCGCCGTCTCCGATGGCATCGCCATGGGGACGGAAGGGATGAAGGCCTCGCTCATCAGTCGCGAGGTCATCGCCGATTCGATTGAGCTGGTCGTGCGCGGTCACCTGTTGGATGCTCTCGTCGTGATCGCGGGCTGCGACAAGACGATCCCGGGAGCGGTCATGGCGCTGCTGCGGCTCGATCTTCCTGGCCTCATGCTCTACAGTGGTTCGATCGCGCCGGGCGTGTTTCGCGGGCGCCCTGTGACGATCCAAGATGTCTATGAGGCAATCGGCGCGTGCGCGGCTGGACGGATGACGCTGGAGGAGCTGCGCGAGTTGGAGAATGTCGCGTGTCCTGGAGAAGGAGCCTGTGGGGGACAATTCACGGCGAACACGATGGCGACGGTGTGCGAGATGCTGGGCATCTCCCCAATGGGGAGCGCGATGGTGCCAGCAGCCGATCCGCTCAAAGAGGAGGTCGCCTTTCGCTGCGGGCAGCTCGTCATGGAGCTTTTGCGGCGCGATCTTCGGCCGCGCCAGATCGTCACGCGAAAAGCACTGGAGAACGCTATCGCGGCTGTCGCCGCGACCGGTGGATCAACCAATGCCGTTCTGCACCTGTTGGCGATCGCGCGGGAAGCGGGGGTCCCGCTAGTGCTCGAGGATTTCGATCGCATCAGCTCGCGCACACCGCTGTTGGCCGATATGAAGCCGTGGGGGCGATACGTCGCGCACGATGTCTACCGGGCTGGGGGAATCGGCGTCATCGCCAAGCGATTGCTGGAGGCTGGCCTCCTGCAAGAGGACGCGCTGACGGTGACCGGACGAACGATCGGTGAGGAAGCCCGCGAGGCAGTGGAGACGCCGGGACAACCTGTGATTCGCCCGCTCTCGAATCCGCTCTCGCCCACAGGTGGTTTGGTCATCTTGCGCGGGAGCTTGGCTCCCGATGGATGCGTCGTGAAGATCGCCGGGAAGACGCGATTGTATCACCGTGGGCCGGCGCGCGTGTTCGACTGCGAGGAAGCGGCCTTCGAAGCCGTACAGCGCGGCGCGATTCAGCCCGGTGACGTTGTCGTCATTCGATACGAAGGTCCGAAGGGAGGGCCGGGCATGCGAGAGATGCTCGCTGTGACGGGCGCCCTGCAAGGCGCTGGCTTGGGCGAAGCCGTCGCTCTGGTCACCGATGGACGCTTCTCGGGCGCGACGCATGGATTGATGGCGGGACATGTCGCTCCGGAAGCTGCTGTGGGAGGCCCTCTCGCCATCGTCCGCGATGGGGATATGATCGTCTTCGACATCGAGCGTCGGCGGCTCGATGTCGAACTTTCAGAGGAGGAGATCGCCGAGCGTTTGGCGCGTTGGACGCCACCCCCTCCACGCTATCCTTCAGGCATCATGGCGAAATACGCTCGTTTGGTCGGCTCCGCGTCCGAAGGCGCCGTGACAGGATGAGTCACTCCGATGGTGGTTCCTCCCACGCGCGCCAAGGCGGAAGCTGTCGGGAGGGCGAGGGGGAGGGAAGCGTCAATCCGTCGAGGTTCAAGCGTTGAATGCCGCCAGCGTCCGAGAAGGGATATCGTTGCAAGCGCCGCCGCCGCCAAAGGAAGAATCCATATCCGAAGAGCACACCGATGCCGACGGCGATCAAGATCAGCACGCCGATGAAGGCGAAGACGGCGATGAGCCAGCGCCCCACGGGGAACTCCTCGATAATGCTCGGCACGAGACGGATTCGGTCTCCACTCAACCATCGAACTTGCGCCGTGTACTCGATCTGATTCACGATTCGCTCGATCGTCGCGCGGTCCGAAACCTCGAAGGCGTGAATCAGAAAATTGCCCTCTCGCTTGAAGACGCGACGCTCTCGTTCCGACGGCGCCAATTGCTCAAGATGCGCTCGGACGCGTTCGTAGGCCGCTTGTGCCAACTGCGGCGTGTGATATTCGACGAGCAAGAGCTTGGCCGAAGCGCGGCCGAGCCGATACTCGGCGATCGCTGCTTCGACAGCGTCGCTCCCCAGCAGGAAAAGATCATCGGGATTCTCATATCCGGGGAACTCAGCTAGCCCCCGAGGTCCAGCGATGAAGCGCTCCGATCCCGGGACACGACCTTCCATCGGCAGATGGCGAATCAACAGCGGGACCTCATGTGGGCCGACCACGAGCTTTTCCGCAAATGCGCGGGCCAGATCGCTCAATTCGCCGATGGAGAGACTCGGGGCCTTCGCTTCGTTCAGGATCGTCACGCGCCCGTAATAATCGCCTTTCCAAAAGGCGAGGGCATCGCCTCCGGCTTCGGCTTCCGTCCCAATGCCGCTCAACCGGACGCCCTGTCGGCGCTCGAAGGAGTACAGCCCATAGGCGGACACATAATTGATCATGCGAAAGAGTTCGACGCGCACCTTTCGCTTTCGCTCATCGGTATAGTCAGCAAAGGCCGCCTCGCGCAATCCGTATTCTCGCGCGATCGCCCCCCGGCGAGCATCATAGGCTTCGTATTCGGAGGCATGGAAGGCGTGAACCGGCTCGATGATCTGCCAAGAGCCGATCCGTCGTCCGAAGGCCGTCGCAATGAGCGGCGTGGTGCGAATTTCAAGGACCTGTGCGGCCGCCGATGTGATGAGGAAGCCGAGCAGCCACAGACCACCCATGCGCCGTCCGAAGGCATGGGGGCATGTCGTGCGTCTTCTCACGATCCTCTCCTCACGCGCGTTCGATCTGACGGATGATCAGATCGGCATAGGTCTTCGGATGCCGAACATCTCTCAGAACAATTCTACCGGCCTCGGCCGCCGTGTCAATGACCAAATCCCCGATACCTAGGATTCGTCCCCATCCGCTTTGAACGACGGTGACCTCTTGAATCTTGCTGAGGGGAATGTGCCGGTGGACTCTGCGAAGCACCCCCGAGGTGAGCGTGAGACCCTGTTCCGTGAGTGTGTACGTCTCGAAAGCGCGCGCCACATGGTGGGAGATTGGGGAGAGGAGGATCACAGCGATGGCGAAGAGGAGGCCCCACGCCGGAATAGTGCCCGGACGCGCGCGCTCCACGAAGGTGTAAAGCAACAGAAGCCCGAGGATGAGGATCGCCGCCAGTAGATACCGCGTAGCGACAAAGAGCGCTGTCGGGTGCAGCACGAAGATTGGTGCTGCCGACGCTTCATAAAGACTCGCGCCGCAGTTGGAGCAGAAGCGATTCCGCTCGCGATTCTCTGCTCCGCAATGTGGACAACGCATGCCGGATCACCATCCGAGGATCGAGACGCGACGCGGGACGCGCCGTAGCGGCAGCTCGCGGGGCGGCCCAGAGTAGACGGTCGAGCACACCTGACAGCGATAGAGGATCATCCCTTCCGGGGCCTTTTGCCGGACCTCGGCCGGAGCTGTGTGCCAGACCTTCAACGGCCCCCAGCACGGCTTCCCTTTTTCATCCTTCTCATCGCAATTCGTCTGGTTCGGCTTCATGACTTTGAAAGGGCGCTCCGTCGTGGTCGGTTGCGAAACAGTCGTCGCTTCCATAGTTCCTCCTCACATCTCGCGCCGATTGACGAGCGCGCGATGCATCGTCACTTCGTCGGCGAACTCGATGTCGCTACCCACGGGCAAGCCCATGGCGATGCGCGTGACGCGCACGCCCAGCGGTTTCAGCAACCGGGCGAGATAATTGGCCGTCGCTTCCCCTTCGGTGTTCGGATTCGTGGCGAGGATGATCTCCTGCACTTCGCCCGAGCGCAACCGTTCGAGCAAGCTCTTGATCTTCAGGTCATCGGGGCCGATCCCCCGAATCGGGGAGAGCGCGCCATGCAGGACGTGATAGAGCCCGCGGTATTCGCGCGTTCGTTCGATCGCCGCGACGTTGTACGGTTCCTCGACCACGCAGATTACGTGGCGATCGCGAGCATCGTTGGAGCAGAAGCGGCACGGATCCACGTCGGTCACGTTTTGGCAGATCGAGCAGAGGATGATCTTCTCCTTGACCTCCTCGATCGTGCGCGCCAGGCGACGGACGTCCTCGACATTCATGCGCAGGATATGAAAAGCGATGCGCTGTGCCGACTTCTGCCCGATGCCGGGCAGCCGCTTCAGTTCCTCGATCAGCCGATGAATCGCTTCGGCGTAGTCGAGCATCGTCGCCGCGCGACTCCCCGAGCCCTCTCTCCTCAGAAGAGGCCGGGGAGGTTCAGGTTCAGATTCTTGAGCGCTTGTTGCTGGATGGCCTCATCCACTTTGCGGCCGCACTCATTCACGGCGGCGATGATCAGGTCTTGTAACAGCTCGACGTCCCCTCCGAGGACGTCCGGGTCGATCTTGAGCGCGAGAACCTCCTTCGTGCCGGACATGGTGACGGTGACGGCGCCACCGCCCGATGAGGCTTCGACGCGGATCTGTCGAATCGCATCGCGCAACTGCTCCTGCATCTTCTGCGCTTGTTCGAACATCTTCTGCAGTTCTTGCGGATTCGGGAATTTCATCTTCACCTCCTCAGGTCAAGGATTCAAGAAGCATCCGACTTCCCCTCCTCCGGGGCGACGACCTCCACGATCTCCCCCTTGAACGTCTTCACGAGCGCTCGGACGATGGGATCTTCCTCGGCGATAGCGCGCGCGCGTCGGTCTGGGGCGGACGCCGAGGGACGCTCTTCCTCAATACGGACCTGGAGCGCGAGGGGACGGCCGAAGACCTGGCGCGCGACGGCTTCGATCGTTTGCTTGTTCGTATGCTCCAGTAGGGTCTCGCGGTGAATGGCCAGCGAAGCGGGGAACGTCACGCGAAGCACCTCTTCGGTGATCTCGATCGTCTTCGCCCGATCGAGCGCTCCGAGGATGAGCATCTTCCCGCGCTCTCGCAGTTCTTCCTTGAGGCGTTCGGTCTCCGATAGCGGGGAAGTCACGGTCACGCCCGGCGACTTTGGCGATGTAGGGGCGGAGGCATTCGCTTCAGTGGCTTCCGGGGGAGGAACCGACGTCGCCCCCGAGGCCATCCGATGTTCCAGGTCTTCGAGCGCGCGAATCACCTGAACGAGCGGTCGCACGCGCTCCAAATGCGCGAGCCGCACAAGCCCCACCTCCAAGGCGAAGCGAGGCTCGCTCGCGTATCGCATGTTCTGTTCCGTTTCGGCGAGCACGCGGAAGGCGCGCACCAGTTCCTCTTCGCTGAATCGCTCGGCTTGAGCCATCACTTGCTCCATTTCGCCATCGCTGAGCGGGAGCAGCTCGCGATCGCGGCCAGCGACCTTGGCGACGAGCAGATTCCGAAAATGGGCCATCAGATCCCGGCAGAAGTGGCGCATCTCGCAGCCGCGTTCGTTCAGCATCTCGACGAGCCGAAGGATGCGCGGCCCATCGCGATCGGCGATAGCTTCGGCGACGGCCAGGAGCGTCTCCATGCCGATCAAGCCGAGCGCTGTTTCGACGATGGCATCTGAGATCAACTCGCCCGGTTCGGCGAAGCTGAGGACCTGCTCCAGCAGCGATTGGGCATCGCGCAAGCTGCCTTGTCCAGCGCGCGCGATCTTCCGCAGCGCCGAGTCGGAGATCGAAATTCCTTCGACTTCAGCGATCCGTCGCAGTCGTTCGGCGATCTTGCTCTCGGGGATCAAGCGGAATTCGAAGATTTGGCAGCGAGAGAGGATCGTCGCTGGGACCTTGTGCAATTCTGTCGTCGCCATCAGGAAAAGGACATGTGGCGGGGGTTCTTCGAGCGTCTTCAAGAGCGCGTTGAAAGCGCTCGCCGAGAGTTGATGGAACTCATCGATGATGAAGATGCGGTAGCGATCGCGCGCCGGGCCGAGAGCGAGCGTATCGAGGATGACCTGGCGGACGTTGTCCACGCCCGTGTGTGAAGCGGCGTCGATCTCTAAGACGTCGAGCGCGCGGCCCTCAGCGATCTCCCGACAGGGTGGGCATTGATCGCAAGGTTCCGGCGTCGGTCCTGTGACGCAGTTGAGCGCTTTGGCGAACAGGCGCGCCGTCGTCGTCTTCCCCACTCCGCGCGGGCCAGCGAAGATATAAGCATGATGCCATCGCCGCTGTCGAAGGGCATTTTGGAGCGTGCGGGCAATGGCCTCCTGGCCGACTAAATCCTCGAAGCGTTGCGGACGCCACTTTCGGGCGATGACCTGATGCATGGATGGTTCGGTGACGGCTCCCTGGCGCTCGCCTCTTGGCCAGGCTTCGGGATCATCCGCAGCACCCAGCTCGTCCCACTACCGTTGCTCCCTTCCGGGCCTGGCGGGGTTCGCAGGCGAGCCGTCGCACGGAGCCCGAAGCCTGTCAGATCCTGGCGGAGGGAGTGGGATTCGAACCCACGGTAGAGGTTTGTGCCCCTACACCGCTTTTCCAAAACGGCGCCTTCGTCCACTCGGCCATCCCTCCACATCTATGGCGGAGGGAGTGGGACTCGAACCCACAAGGGCCTCGCGGCCCACCGGTTTTCGAGACCGGCCCCTTACCAATTCGGAGCATCCCTCCGCCGTGCGCTCTCAAAGATGGAGCGGAAGTGCGCTCACTCTTGCTCGCGCTCCCGCTTGACCTCTGCACGTTTCCTTTGAAAGAAGGATTGTATCATCTCCCGACACTCGGCTTCAAGCACACCGGCTTGCACCTGCAGCCGGTGCGTGAGCCGAGGATCGGTACAGAGTTGAAAGAGCGTCGTGACCGCTCCGGCGCGAGGATCAGCCGCGCCGTAGACGAGCCGTGCGACGCGAGCGTTGAGCAATGCCCCGGCGCACATGGGACAGGGCTCGATCGTCACGTAGAGAGTCGTCCCCACAAGCCGATAATTGTTCAGAAAGCGCGCGGCGTCGCGCAGGGCGACGATCTCCGCATGTGCCGTCGGGTCTTGCTCCGTGATGACGCGATTGTGTCCGCGGCCGATCACCTTCTCACCGAGGACGACGACCGCCCCGATAGGAACCTCCCCGAGACGTTCGGCATCGGCCGCCTCATCGAGAGCCAATCGCATCCAGACCTCGTCCATCGGATGGATCATAACCACCGCGCGACATCCTTGGCGAAGTAGGTCAGAATCAGGTCAGCTCCCGCGCGCTTGATGCCAATGAGCGTCTCCATGACGATGCGCTCTTCTTCGATCCACCCCAATCGAGCCGCCGCTTTGATCATGGCGTATTCGCCGCTCACCTGATAAGCGGCCACGGGCACCGAGAACCGCTCGCGCACCAGGCGGATGATGTCCAGATACGGCAGAGCGGGTTTCACCATGAGGATGTCAGCGCCTTGCTCGACATCCAGCGCGGCTTCGCGCAGGGCTTCTCGGGCATTGGGCGGATCCATCTGGTAGCCGCGCCGGTCCCCAAACTGCGGGGCGCTCTGAGCGGCCTCGCGGAACGGCCCGTAGAAGGCCGAGGCATATTTGACGGCGTAGGACATGATGGGGATGTGTGTGAATCCGGCTTCGTCCAGAGCGCTCCGGATCGCCGCGACAAAGCCGTCCATCATGTTCGACGGCGCAATGATGTCCGCGCCCGCGCGCGCCTGGCTGACGGCCGTCCGCGCCAATAGCTCCAACGTCGGATCGTTCAGGACCTCCCCATCCCGAACCAGACCACAATGGCCGTGGCTCGTGTATTCGCAGAGGCACGTATCGGCGATCACGATCAGGCCAGGGACCTCTCGCTTGAGCGCGCGAATCGCTCGTTGGATGATGCCGTCCTCGGCGTAGGCCTCGCTTCCGACCTCGTCTTTCCGCTCCGGAATACCAAAGAGGATAACGGCCGAGATGCCCAGTCGCTTGACCTCCTGAGCCTCCTCGACGAGCTGATCAATGGAGAGCGTGTAAATGCCTGGCATTGAGGAGACTTCCCGGCGCACGCCCTCTCCCGGACAGACGAAAAGCGGGTAGATCAAATCCTCCACCGAGAGCCGCGTCTCCTGCACCAAGCGCCGCAGCTCCGGCGTGCGACGCAATCGGCGTGGACGATGAATCAATTCTCGCATCATGCGCTCCCCCCTTTCGCTCATGCAGCTGATTGTACTCGAATGGCCGAGACGTTTTCAAAGTCGAGATCGCGAGGCCACCTTCGAGGATCGTTGCCCTCCATTGCGGCTTGGAGTACAATCCCTTTTTGTGAGAAGCCTGGCAACGTAGAGAAAGGAGCCGTGTATGTGGAGCAAGATCTTGGCGAAGATCATCGGCACGGCTAACGAGCGATATCTGAAGAGAGTTCGTCCGATCATCGAGAAGATCAACGCGTTGGAGCCAGAGGTCGAGAAGCTAACCAACGAGCAGTTGCGCGCCAAGACGGACGAGTTCAAGATGCGCTTGGCCGATGGGGAGACGCTCGATGATCTGTTGCCGGAGGCCTTCGCCGTTGTGCGCGAGGCCTCGCGGCGGACGACGGGCATGCGCCATTTCGATGTGCAGCTCATCGGGGGGATTGTGCTCCATCAAGGGAAGATCGCCGAGATGAAGACGGGAGAAGGGAAGACGCTCGTGGCGACGCTCCCCCTCTATCTGAACGCGCTCACGGGGAGAGGCTGCCATTTGGTGACGGTCAACGATTATCTGGCCAAGCGGGATACGGTCTGGATGGGCCCGATCTATCACCTGCTCGGATTGACCGTCGGCGTCATTCAGCACGAAGCGTCCTTCATCTACGATCCGACGTACAAGAATCCCGATCCTCGACTGGCGCGGTTGCGCCCGTGCACGCGGAAGGAGGCGTACCTGGCCGACATCACCTACGGCACGAACAATGAGTTCGGCTTCGATTATCTGCGCGACAATATGAAGTACGATCTCTCCGAGTGCGTGCAACGGGGCCATTATTATGCTATCGTGGACGAAGTGGATTCGATCCTGATTGACGAGGCGCGCACGCCGCTTATCATCTCCGGGCCCTCGGAGGAGACCGTTCAGAAGTACTACGACGCCGATATGGTCGCTCGGCGGCTCGTCAAGGGCGTGGACTACGAAGTGGATGAGAAGGCGCGCACGGTCGCCCTCACCGAAGTGGGAATCGAGAAGGCGGAACGCCTCTTCGGGTGTGGTAATCTCTATGCGCCGGAGAACATGGATCTGCTGCACTGCCTGACGCAGGCGCTCGTGGCGCATAATCTCTACAAGCGCGACTACCACTATATCGTCAAGGACGGCGAGGTCATCATCGTGGATGAATTCACCGGACGACAGATGCCCGGGCGCCGTTGGTCGGACGGTCTGCATCAGGCGATCGAGGCGAAAGAGGGCGTCCGCATTCAGGCGGAGAATCAGACGCTGGCGACGATCACCTTCCAAAACTATTTCCGCATGTACGAGAAGCTCGCCGGCATGACCGGGACGGCCGAGACTGAAGCCGAGGAGTTCATGAAGATCTACAACTTGGACGTCGTCGTCATCCCGACGCACAAGCCGATGATTCGAGTGGACCATCCGGATCTCGTCTTTCGCACAGCGGAGGAGAAGTGGAATGCCGTGGTGGAGGAGATCAAGGAGTGTTACAAACGCGGACAGCCGGTCCTGGTGGGAACGGTCTCGATCGAGAATTCGGAGATGCTCTCTCGGCGGCTCAAGAAACTGGGCATCCCGCACAACGTCTTGAATGCGAAACCGGAGAATGCCGAGCGCGAGGCGGAGATCGTGGCGCAAGCGGGGCGCAAAGGCGCCGTCACGATCGCGACGAATATGGCCGGGCGCGGCACGGATATCCTGCTCGGAGGGAATCCCGAATTCCTGGCCAAGGAATTCCTCAAGAAGCAAGAGATCAATCCCGAGGAGGCGACGCCTGAGCAGTGGCGCGCCGCCTACGAGAAGGCCAAGGCCATCACCGAACGGGAGCACGAGGAGGTCGTGCGCCTGGGTGGTCTGCATATCATCGGGACCGAACGGCATGAGGCGCGACGCATTGATAATCAGTTGCGCGGACGTTCCGGGCGGCAAGGGGATCCCGGCTCCTCGCGCTTCTACCTCTCGCTCGAAGATGATCTCATGCGCATCTTCGCCGGCCCGCGCGTGAAGGCGATCATGGATCGGCTTGGGGGATGGCCTTATGGGGAACCCATCGAGTCGAAGATGGTCACCCGCGCTATCGAACGCGCCCAGAAGGCTGTTGAGGCCCACAATTTTTCCATCCGCAAGCACCTGCTTGAGTACGACGACGTGATGAATAAGCAGCGGGAGACCATCTACGGCCTCCGTCGCCAATTGCTCGAAGAGACCGATCAGCGCGAGTACGTCTTGAGCTTGGCCGAGGATCTGCTGGATGATCTCTTGGAGCACTACCTGAGCGATGAGGTCAGCCCCGCGGAGTGGGATTTCAACGGCTTGAAGATCGAGTTGCGGCACATCTACGGTTTTGACCTGGAGGCCGAGGTTCCCGACTACGAACAGCTCGGGCGGGAAGAGTTGAAGGAGGCCATTTGGCCAAAGCTGAAGGCGAAGTACGAGGAGAAGGAGGTTCTACTTGGGCGCGAGGCCTTGCGCTACTACGAGCGGATCATCATGCTCAACATCGTGGACGCGCAGTGGAAGGATCACCTGCTGGTGCTCGACCACTTGAAGGAAGGCATCGGGCTGCGCGGATATGCGCAACGCGATCCGCTCGTCGAGTACAAGAAGGAAGCGTTTGCGCTCTTCGAGGCGATGCTCGATCGGATTGATCGGGAGACGATCCGCTTCCTCTGGAACCTGCAGGTCACCGCTGAGGCTGCTCCGCGCGAACGCTTGGAGCGACGGCGACGCCCGCAGCGCGTGCAGTATGTGCACGCGAGCGTCAGCGCCACAGCGTCGGCGCGCAGCGAGCCGGAGAAGCCCCGCACCGTTCGGCACGAAGGACCGAAGGTCGGACCCAACGATCCGTGCCCTTGCGGCAGTGGGAAGAAGTACAAAAAGTGTCACGGCGTCGGCTGAACGATCCTTCCCCCATGCTCTCTCCACCTCTCGCCGCTCTGCTTGTGGGGGCGTCTTCTCAACTGGCGGCGAGGGCGCTGGATTTTTTTTGCATTCCTGCTGAAAAAAAACTTGACTCCCAATTCGGCCCTTGGGATATAATACTCCGCGTCAACTGGAGGCTAGGGGGCGAAACGCAATGGGACGAAGATGGAGGAAGGTCGCTTTTATGTATTCGGCATAGCGGTGATTCTTCGATCGAAGGAGGAACGGCTATGTACATCGGCAGAACAAGTCAGAAGGTGATGACGTACAAGAGGCCGCAGGTCTCGAAAGTGACGGTGACGCTACCCAAGGCGCATCATCCACTAGAGGACATCCTCTCCAAGCCGGCCGTCCGCAAGGCGCTGTTGTGGATGACCCGGCGAGGATCGGATGGGAAGTGCTTCCTCGAAAAGCTATGCGAGAACTATGATAACCCGAACGCGGATTTCTGGACTCGCCTGAAGTGGTACTGGTCGAATAAAGCCATTGACCTGGCTTTGAAGAAGGCGGGTCTGGATAAGGAGACAATGAAGAAGCATCTGTTCCATCATACGCCGACGGTGAAGTCGCTCGCGCTGACGGCCAAGAGCATCGGGACCTATGGACTGACGGTGCCGCAGCGGTTCACGGCTCCACTCTTCGTCGTGTGGAACATCACGCAGGTGTGCAATCTGAGCTGCAAGCACTGTTATCAAGACGCCAAGCACAAACCGATGCCCGATGAGCTGACGACCGAGGAGAAGCTCGATCTCCTCGATCAAATGGCCGATGAGTATGTGCCTTTCGTAGCCTTCGCCGGAGGCGAACCCCTGGTGGCGAAGGACCTCTGGCCCGTGCTGGAGCATTGCAAGAAGCGCGGCTTCCATGTGACGATCGCCACCAATGGCATGCTCCTGACGCCGGAAATGTGCGCTCGCTTGAAAGAAGTGGGCGTGAAGTATATCGAAGTCAGTATTGATAGCATCAATCCCGAGGAGCACGACGAGTTTCGCGGGCTGAAGGGGGCCTGGGAACGCTCGATCCAAGGTATTCGGAACGCCGTCGCGGCGGGCATTCGGACCGGGATGGCGACCTGCTTCACCCGTGAGACGGTGCATACGGTGGACGAGGTTGTGAAGTTCGCCATTGATCTGGGCTGCAGCACCTTCGCTCACTTCAATTTCATCCCGGTCGGACGCGGTCGCGAGATCATGCATCACGACCTGACGCCCGGACAGCGCGAGTTGCTCATGCGCAAGCTGCAGCGGCATCTGGCCGAAGGGAAGATCAGCATCATCTCCACAGCCCCGCAGTTCGGGCGCTCGTGCATCATCTATGGCTCCGAGGAAGGCGTCTTCGCCACCGGACATGCTGGCAAAGGAGAAGGGAAGAAGACGCTCGTGCTTTCTCGCTACATCGGCGGGTGTGGAGCTGGGCGGTGCTACTGCTCGATCCAGCCGAATGGGATCATCAACGCCTGCGTCTACATCCCCTCAGAGGAGGTGGGCGACATTCGTCGGCAGAGTTTCAAAGAGATTTGGGAGAATGCCCTCTTCAGCGTGCTCTCGGATCGAGAGGACCGCGGCGATCACTGCGGCGTGTGCGATTACCGGCACTACTGCGGCGGATGTCGCGCGCGCTCGCTCGCGTATACGGGCGACATTCAAGCGGGCGATCCCGGATGCGTTTACAACGCTCACGAGTGGGTGGAGCTGACGAGTGGAGCCGATTCCGTGATGGCGAGCCACTTCACGATGTCAAACGGATTCAGCCTGGGCGCTGGCTGTGGCAGCGGCTGTGGAACGCCGGCGCAGACGCCGCTCGTGCAATTGAAGGGGCTGCGGCAGCAGGCGGAGCAGTTGGCTCAGATTGTGACTTCGGGCGTCGTCCAAGCGGCTATCCGCGCGGGCGAGATCTCGAATGTCCCCGAAGAAGACGTCCGCGATTTCGATGACGTCGTGGATCGGTTGAGCGCGCTCTTCACGAAGAATTGAGGTGTCAGGGAGCGGGAGATCGCCACTGATCTCCCGCTCGATCGTTGGAGGTGATGATGAGCTCGCGATCTCCGATCAACGGCCTCCGCTTCCGATTCATGTTCTTCGACTACATCTACATGCTCGGCGAGTGCCTCCTGGGCATCAGCGAGTTGCACGTCAAGATTCAACTTGTGGACCGCTACTGTAATAAGGTGCGCCATAACCTTCAGCTCCTTCAGCGCAAGGGAGCGAGCCGCGAGCAGATGCAAGAGTTCGTGCGCAAGGAGAATCAAGAGCTGCTCACGGGCTTTCGCCATCACAACATCTTCTACGACAAATATCGGCTTCGGCTGATCGCCATTCATCATGCGGGCACCGAGGGGGAACTGCTCGTGGATGATGTCTACAACGGTTCCGCTTACGTCGTGCCCGTCAAGCAAACGATCGACGTGCTCCTCACGCATGTCTTCGACAGCACGCCGGTGCAAGAGATGGGGCTCTTCGAGAAGGAACGGGCGGTCCTGGAGCTGACCAGCTCCGTGGATCCGAAGCCGGGGGAAACGGCGCAACGCGTGTTGCTGGAGCTGCACGAAGCGGCCCGAAACATTCACGTCTACGTGAAGAAGGAGAAGCTGCAGAGCGTCGAATATCTGGCCTCGGGAAAGCCGGTGATGGATCCTCAGGTGATCGTGGAAACCGAGAATCAAGAGACGGAGAAGGACCGTTTCTTGAAGGATCCGCTGATTCGCGAAGTGTTCCCTGAATGGAAGGGGGCGATGTTATGACGGAAGCTGAGCGGGTTCGGAACGACGCAGCGCCCGATGGAGCAGAAGGCGCACGCAAGGAACCGACGCAGGTCACGCTCTCGGTGATCGGCGATGTCTCCGTCGCCGCGTCGGAAGCTATGGGGATCAGCGAAGCGCCGATGGTCGTGACGTGGCGAACATCGGTGTTCTTTTTCCTTCCTGCTTATCTCCTCAGCCTCGGGGTCGGGTGGCTCGTTCGAGGGGAGGCATCGCTTTCGACGATCGCCCTCATCGTGCTCGGTCCGGTGGTATTGGCGACGGTCGTCTTCTGGCGGTGTCGCGTGTGGCGATTTCGGGCGCGGACGTGGAAGCGGCAGTTGGAGATCATGGAGGAAGCCCTCTTCTCTCTTCGCTATGAGGCGGCGAATGCGGCCAATGCCATTCGGGCGAATCTCATAGGATTCCGGTTAGCGAATCCTCAAGTGCTGATGTCGGAGCATCTGGATGTCATCCAGATGGAGACCGAGCGCATTGACCTCGTCGTGCAGAAATCGCAAGACCCCATGAGCTGGAAGGGAAGGAAGCGAGAGAGTCGGCCCGCTTTCGATGCGCAAGAGGCGCGCAGTCGGATCAATCTGTGAGATCGAGATGCTCGAAGATCTGGCGCAGGTAGATCTGGCTTCGCATCGCATCCCGTAGGGGATTGGCGTTGGGGTGGCTCGGATCTACATCCTGTTCGACGACGATCCATCCCCGGTAGTGCTGTCCTCGCAGTTCCCGAATGAGCGTCGGGAAGTCAACGAGCCCATCCCCCAGCGGACAGAACAAGCCCGCTCGCACGGCTTCGGTGAAAGTGAGGGGCTCTCGCCTCACGCGCTCCAGTACTTTCGGATCGACGTCCTTGGCGTGAACATGCCAGATGCGCGGCCCGTATGTTCGGACGGCGTGAATTGGATCCCCCCCTCCGTAGACGAAGTGGCCAGTGTCCAAGCACAGGCCGATCGCCTCAGGATCCGTCATCGCCAAAAGGCGCTCGATCTCCTGCGGGGTTTCAATGAACGTCCCCGCATGGTGATGAAACGCGACGCGAAGTCCGCGAGCACGGCAAGCCGCGGCAATGCGGTGCAGAAAGGCGACGGCCGTTTCCCATTGCGATTCCGCGAGCCCGTCTTCTGGCGTGACGCGACCGGCAATGGCCATACGGTGAGGGGTGAGGGCATCCGCCACCACTAAGAGCGTGACGCCGAGCGCGCTAAGCAGATCGGCGGTGCGCAGGACATCTGCGAACGCGCGCTCGAAGCGCTCGGGCTCCGAGAGTGGAACCGGGACGAAGGCGGTGACCAACTCCAGATAGCGTCGTGCCAATTCTGCGCGCAAGTGGATCGGATCTGAGGGCAGATATCCATACGGGCCGAGTTCCGTCCCCTCGTATCCGGCTTGGCTCATCTCGTCGAGGACTTCAGCATAGGACCGTTGCGCGCCCATGCCTTCGATCTCGAAAATCCCCCAACTCACCGGTGCCGTCGCAATCCTCATGGCATTCTCCCTCCCTGCAAGAATTCGTCCGCGTTCTCGCGCGTGACGAGCGTCGTGCCCGTATCAATGCGCTTCTCGATGGGCTCTCCGCGAATGACTTTGATGGCCGCTTCGACAGCGCGTCGACCCATCTCGAACGGATGCTGGGCGACGACCGCGTGCATCTGTCCGGCTTTGACGGCGCGGACGGCTTCTTGCGTGGCATCGAATCCGACGAGGATGACCTTCCCCGTCAGATTGCGAGCCGCGATGGCCTCCATCGCGCCCAGCGCCATTTGGTCGTTCGTCGCGAAGACGGCGCGCAAATCTGGGTGCGAGGTCAGGATATTCTCCATCACGGTCATCGCGAGCGCTCGTTCGCTGTTGGCTGGTTGGATGGTGACTAATTCAATGCCGGGAGCACGAGCGAGCGCATCTTGAAATCCAGCTACGCGATCCTCATGCGCCGCGACGCCCAGGATGCCGCGAATGACAGCCACTTTCCCCGTTCCTCCGAGCACGCGGACGATGTATTCGCCCGCGAGCTTGCCTCCCAGCCGATTGTCCGTCCCGATGTAGCTCAATTTCTCTGGCCAGGGAGCATCAGTATCCACCAAGAGCACGGGGATTCCGGCGGCCTTCGCTCTATTGAGCACCGGGATGACTTCGGCAGCCCCAGCCGGAGCGACGATAAGCGCCGAGACCTTTTTCAAAATCTGATCCTCCAAGATGGCCACCTGCTGATCAATGTTGATCTCGCGCTCTGGAGCGAGCACGGTGACCTCGACATCGGGATGTGCGCGCGCCGCGGCTTCGGCCCCTCGTTTCAACATGAGCCAGAACTCGCTGTCCAGGGCTTTCGTCACGACGGCAATGCGATATACCCGAGTTGTCCCTGTGCGTCGGCATCCGCCACCGGCAAAGAGCAAACTGCTGATCACAAGCGCGAGACTGATTCGCAAGCCCCATCGATCCATTCCTTGCATACCTCAGCCTCCGAGTGAGGGGTCTGTAGGGATTGGCATTCTGCGAGAAGGGCGAGCAGCACTCATTTGACGCTTCCTTGGCGACCTGTTATGCTTACGAGCTTGTGGATCCCGAGGTCTTTGGAAGGGAGGGCGAGGTGTCTCAGGTCGGAGCCTTCATCCGCTACCTGCGTCGTCTGCCGCGGGAGAAGCGCTTGCATACGGTGATCCTGTTTGTGACCTCTCACTGCAATGCGAAATGCCGCACGTGTTTTTATTGGTCGGCGCTGAACCAAGAGGGCGACTTGACCTTCCCAGAATTGGAACGCCTCTCGCGCACGATGCCTCGGTTTCAACAACTCTTGTTGAGCGGTGGGGAGCCGACGCTGCGAGATGATCTGCCGGAGATCGTCGCGCTCTTTCATCGGAACAATGGAATCGAGAGCCTGAATTTTCCGACGAATGGGTTGAAACCGGAGCGCGCGCGCGCCTTCGTCGAGCGCATCCTGGAGGAGAACGAGGCCCTCACCGTCTATCTGAATTTCTCCGTGGACGGGCTGGCGGCGACCCACGATCGCCTTCGCGCCGTTCCGGGAAACTTCGCGAAGGTCGAGCATGCGATTGCCCTCGTTCAACCGCTTCGGGAGCGCTTCCGAGGGCGCCTTTGGGTTGGCGTCGTCTCGGTCATCTGCGAGGAGAATCATCACGAGTTGATTCGCCTGGCCGAATATTTCCTGGAGCGACGCGTCCTGGATGGCCACTATTTTCAAATCGTTCGTGGCGATCCCTTGGATCCGACGCTCAAGGCCGTCCCGCCCGATGCGCTGCGGAAGCTCTACGGCGAGATCTCGCGTGTTCAGGAGGAATACGCGCGGCGTGCTTTCGATGATCCTGATAGAGCGGCGCGATGGATGAAGCGAATGATCTATGTGGGGACGTTCAACTTCCATCACCGCGTGCAATTCGCCAATTACGTTCATGGGAAAGCCTGGCCCATGCCCTGCACGGCCGGCGAGACCTCGCTCGTGATTGATTTCAACGGCGACGTTCGCGCATGCGAACTACGCGCCCCCTTGGGAAATTTGCGCGATTACGACATGGACTTCGTCGCCTTTTGGAATTCGGCAGCTCGGCAGCACGAACTCGAAGCGATCGCTCGCGACCGATGTTTCTGCACGCACGTCTGTTTCCTTCACGATAGCCTGCGCTTCTCGCTGAAGGCTCAGCTTGTGGGGATTCCGACGAGTTATCTCGCGCGCCGCTTCTGGTGACCCTCACCGTCGAAACACGCGGCGACGTTCCAGGGCGCGTTGCCGAAGCACGTCCACCCACACCGCGATGACGATGACGACTCCAATAACCGTCGTCTGCCAGTAGGCAGAGACATCGAGCAAGTTCAATCCATTCCGCAAGACGCCCATGATGAGGGCTCCGACAAGGGTCCCCCAGACTGTGCCGACGCCGCCGAAGAAGCTGGCTCCGCCAATGATCACAGCCGCGATGGCATCCAGCTCAGCGCCGACGCCCGCAAGTGGAAATCCCGAATTCATCCGTCCGGCCAAGATGATGGCTCCCAGAGACGCCAATCCCCCGCTCATGGCATAGACGGTGATGAGGCGACGATCTACGGGAATACCTGCGAGCAACGCCGCCTGTTTGTTCCCTCCAATGGCGTAGATGTCGCGCCCTACGGTCGTGTGCGTGAGGAAGAGATGAAACAGTGCGTAGACGACTAGGACGACGATCACAGGCATGGGGATGCCGCCCAAAGTCCCAGCACCCCAAAAGCGAAAATCCTCGGGAAGTTCAGAGATTGGAAATCCCCCGGAGAGCACGAGCGCCAATCCGCGGGCGACATTCATCATCCCCAGCGTGGGGATGAATGGGTGAGGGAGACGAAGCTTCGTGAGCAGCAATCCGTTGGTCATCCCCAACGCTATCCCAACACCAAGCGTTGTCACGATGGCGATAGAGGTCGGCACTCCCGTCTTGAGCAGCAGAGCGACTAAGACGCAACAGAACCCGAGGACAGAACCCACCGAGAGGTCAATCCCCGCCGTGATGATGACGAGCAATTGGCCGAGAGCGAGTAGCGCGTTAACGGCGGACTGCCGGAAGACGTTGAGCACGTTCTCGAAGGTGAGAAAATGCGGGGAGAGCACGGCGAGCGCTCCGCTCATCAGAAGAAGTGCCAAAAGGGGACCGAATCGGCGCAGTAGTGGCACGATCCACTCCAATCGGAAGATCCGGCTCGCATCTGTCCATGCTGAAGGAATCTCGCGATTCATCCTTCTCCTCCTGTGGCGAGGTAAAGGATGCGATCGTCCGTGACCTCCTCCCGGCGAAGCTCTCCGACGATCCGCCCGCGATGCATGACCAGGACTCGGTCAGCCAGATGTCGAATCTCCTCCAGTTCCGAAGAAACCAGGAGGATCGCTGCTCCTTGAGCGGCCAAGCGCCGAATCACTTCGTAAATCTCCGCCTTTGCGGCGACGTCAATGCCTCGCGTGGGCTCGTCCAGGAGAAAGATGCGCGGGTTCATCGAAAGCCAACGCGCGAGGATGATCTTTTGTTGATTCCCCCCACTCAAGAGCATGACCGGATGATCAACGCTCGGCGTCTTCACGCGTAACTCGCGGAGGAAGCGCTCGGTGATTTGTCGCTCCGCGCGCGCGCGGACGAGAAATCCAAAACGAGCAAGCTGCGTCTGAACCGAGAGGATCACGTTGGTATGCACCGAAGCTGTGGGGATGAGCCCTTTGGCCCTTCGATCATCGGTCACAAGCGCCATTCCATGTCGTATGGCATCGGCGGGCGTGCGGATCGTCACCGGACACCCGTCAATGAGGATTTGCCCAGATGCATATTCTCGCGCGCCGAAGAGAGCCTCCACGAGTTCCGTTCGGCCCGCGCCAACAAGCCCCGCCAAACCCACGATCTCCCCCCTATGGACGGTAAACGTGATGTCGTAGAATCTCCCCGGAGCCGTCAAGCCTTCAACTCGCAAGATCGGCGCGCCTCTGGTACGGGGTTCCTGTTCGGGAAGATAATCCTGCCATTCTCGGCCGACCATCGCGCGCACCAGCTCTTCCGGACTCGTTTCCGAGATGGGTTTTGTGAGGATGCGCCGACCATCGCGCAAGACCGTCACGCGATCGGCAATCGCGTAAATCTCGCGCATTCGATGCGTGATGTAGACGATGCCCATGCCGCGCGCCTTCAGTCGCGTGATCGTTTGAAACAAGCGCTCCGTCTCGCGTTCCGAAAGGGGAGAGGTCGGCTCGTCGAGAACCATCAACTCAGCCTCAAAGGCGAGCGCTCGGGCGATTTCGACGAGCTGTTGTTCGGCGACGCTCAGCTCGCTCGCCGGACGTCGAGGATCGATATCGTGCCCAAGCTCTCGCAAAAGCGCGCGTGCGCGCTCGTGGATATCGCTCCATCGAACCCAAGAGAAAAGCATTCGTTGGCTCGGCAGGCCTCCAAGGAAGACGTTCTCTCCCACGCTCAACTGAGGGACAAGCGTCAGCTCTTGAGGCACCATGCGAATGCCTAGGCGGTGGGCATCGCGTGGCGTCTGAAGCTTCACAGCGCGCCCCTTCCATAGGATGCGACCGCGATCAGACGCGTGAACTCCCGTCGCGATCTTCACCAGCGTGGATTTCCCTGCCCCATTTTCCCCGATGAGCGCGTGGACTTCTCCCGCCTTCACCTCGAAATCTACGTCGTCCAGCGCGACGATCCCCCCGAAGGTCTTCGTGATGCCTTCCAGTCGCAGCAAAACTTCCGATGAGGGCATGACGGCCTCCGAGCGTGAGCCTCTGCTCACTTTGCGCGCGTGCCCTTCCGTCCCCCGTTCATGGGAGAGGATGCTCTCAGCAGGCGCATTTCCTTATGAGGAAGAAGTCACTTCCCCCTCTGCACCAGGCGCGGGGAGCGTTTCGGTCGGAGGAATGACTCGTCCGTCAATCACCCGCCAAACGTTCAAGCGCTGAGCTAGTTGCGCCGCTTCTTCGGTGACACTCTCTCCCGCGACGACGGAAATCGTGCGTAACCCGAGTTGTGAGAGTAGAAGCGCGCGCCGCGCAGCTCGCTCGACATCGGATAAGCCCACGCCCCAAGAGACTTCGATGACGAGATAAACCTCTCCGCCTTCTTCCGGATGCCGTCCACGTGCGACAATGTCCGTCTGGATGATCTCGTCAGCCTCGGCATCCGTCAGCCGTCCTTGTTCAACAGCATCTTCTAAGAAGGCGCTCAGTTCTTCGGAAGAAAGGACGCGGATCTTTCGAGCAAGCGCGCGAAAATACGCCGGTGCATGCCGCTCGTACTGATACTGGAGGTGGAATCCTTTCAAACGAGCGACATCCCGGCTCATGGCATCCATACGCTTCGTCAGGAAATCCAGGCTCGATGCCAAGATCGCGATCTGCTGCTCGGCATGCTGTTGCGCGCGAGCTAAAGCCGCGACTTCTGCGCTCAATGCTGTTACGACTTCTTCTAACCGAGCTACGCGCGCCTCCATCTGTCGCTGGGCTTCAGCCAATTGCCGCTGGGCCTCGGCCAGAGCAGCGACGATCTCTTCCAGCCGTGCCATCCGTTCCTCTAACTGAGCCACGCGTTCCTCGGTGCGTCGTTGGGCCTCAGCCAGAGCAGCGACGATCTCTTCCAATCGCGCCACGCGTTCCTCGGTGCGTCGTTGGGCCTCAGCCAGAGCAGCAACGATCTCTTCCAATCGCGCCACGCGTTCCTCGGTGCGCCGTTGGGCCTCAGCCAGAGCAGCAACGATCTCTTCCAATCGCGCCACGCGCTCCTCGGTGCGCCGCTGGGCCTCAGCCAGAGCTTCGATGGCTTTACTGAGGTCTCGGACGATCTGTGGCAAAGACAAAAGTTCTTCCGTCAGCAGCACCCGTCGCAGTTCTTCTCGCCACTCGGGATGCTGCTCCAGAAGTCGCAGGAGGTCTCGAAATTCCGCGCTCGTGAATGACATGCTGATCTCAATTATCCTCGCCCGCGACGGCCTTCGTCAAGATGGTGAAGACTCAGCCTCCTGTCCCGTCAGGGGACTACGGCGACTTTGACGGCTTCGCCTGAGCGCAAGAGTCGAAAGCCCTCGCCGATCGCCTCTAGTTCCACGTGGTGAGTGACCAATCGCTCGAGCGGCAGCAGCCCTCCCTCCAACACGCGCACAACTTTCGGAAAAGCTGTGCGTTGGATGTATGACCCCAAGATGGTGATCTCGTAACGCGTGATCTCGTACTGATTCAGCTCGCGCGCTGCGTGTGCGTTCATGCCGAAGAGGATGATACGCCCACCACGTCGTACCAGTCGAAGAGCTTCCGGTAGGAGCGTTCCAACGGCGTCAATGACGATGTCGGCACCCAAATGGGTTCGTCTCTTGATCTCCCGAGATGCGTCATAGAGAGTGGGATCAAGAGCAACATCAGCGCCCAGACTTTCGGCCATCTGACGCCGAAACTCGGCGGGTTCGATCACGCAGATCGGATAGGCTCCAGCCGCCTTATAGAGCATCAAGAACATGAGTCCGATGGGCCCTGCCCCGAGGATAGCGACACTCTCTCCCGGGACGAAGGCTGACTTCTCAAATGAGTGCAGTACGCAGGAAAAGGGTTCGGCGAGTGTCGCGCGATCCGCGGAGACCTGCGCGCTGATCTTATGCAGGGCTTTCGCCGGGGCGACGTTCCACTCCGCTAATCCGCCGTGCCGAAAGATGCCCAACGTCGTCATATTCTCGCACATGTTCGAGAAGCCCAATCGGCAATATTCGCAGATCCCGCACGTGATGTTGGGATCAATGACTACGCGATCCCCCGGATGAAGGTGGCGCACGTCGGAGCCGACCTCGACGACCGTCGCAACATACTCGTGGCCGAGGATCGTTCCTGGCGTAGCCGGATGTCCTGGCGGAATCGAGAGGATATGGAGATCGGTTCCGCAAATGCTCGCGCGTTCCACCTTCAAGAGGACCTCGTCCGCGGCTTGAAGTTGTGGTGAGGGGGAAGATTCAATCCTCCACTCCCCCTCACCGCGAAAGACCACAGCGCGCATCGTCTCTCTCATGGCCAGATCTCCACCATATCGCCGACTCGAAGGTGGATGGGATCCATTCGAACCGGCAGGGAAGGACCCGGACGGAAATCCGGGCCCAGGA